>CASEKR010000062.1 GCA_949288585.1 uncultured Bacteroides sp.
AGACGGCGTGTGGGAATACACCACCCCCGAGCCGCTGGCACCCGAACTGTACATGTACTCGTTCATCGTGGACGGGCTGAAAATCATGGACCCCAGCAACGTATATATGATACGCGATGTGGCCACCGTGACCAACATCTTCATCATCGGCGGCGGGCGTGCCGACCTGTACAAGGTGAACGACGTGCCCCACGGCACCGTGCGCCGCATGTGGTACAACAGCCCCACGCTGGACATGGAACGCCGCATCACCGTGTACACCCCCGCCGACTATGAGACCAGCGGCAAGCGTTACCCCGTGTTCTACCTGCTGCACGGCGCCGGTGGCGACGAAGAGGCTTGGATTAACTTGGGACGCACGTCGCAGATTCTGGACAACCTCATCGCACAAGGCAAGGCCGAACCGATGATTGTGGTCATGACCAACGGCAACGCCTGGCAGGAAGCTGCCGCAGGCGAATCGTCCAAAGGCTTCACAGCCCCCAGCATGCGTTCGCCCGAAGCAGCCAAGGCTCCCGAAGGCGGTTTTGAGCTGTCTTTCCCCGACGTCATCAAGTTTGTGGAAAAGAACTTCCGCGTAAAGAGAGGCAAACAATACCGTGCCATCGCCGGACTGTCGATGGGTAGCTTCCACTCGGGCAACATCTCGAGATACTATCCCAACATGTTCGGCTACGTAGGCCTGTTCTCGGGCGCGCCTTCTGCCAACCCGAAATCCACTTGCCCTGTCTACACCGACTTCGAAGGCAAGCTGGCCAAGCAATTCGCCAACCCGCCCGCACTTTACTACATTGCCTGCGGCAAGACGGACTTCGTTTACGAGGGCGTGACCAACTACCGCAAGCTGCTGGACGAGAAGGGCTACAAGTATGAATACTACGAAAGCGACGGCGGCCACATCTGGCGCAACTGGCGCATCTACCTGACAGAGTTCGCGCCGAAACTGTTCAAATGACATTAACGCATAACTGCGTGTTGATAAGTTAACAAGAAAGACTGGGGATAAATTTTATTATTGGTTAGGTGCAAAAATGACGAATCTTAGCAAGAAGCAAGCGGCTTCTGCAAGCATTCTTCCCTTTTGTCTGCTTGTTAACTTACCAACCCGCAAACCTATTAATACTCACAACCCAACAACAAACTTTATTCAATGAAAAAACTCCTTTTCTTGTCAGCACTTCTGCTGATGTCTGCCGTTACCTTCGCGCAACAGGCCCTGTGGGGAGGTGCCCCCGTAGTATCACCCGAAATCCACGACGACAACACCGTGACTTTCCGACTGAAAGACCCGAAAGCCGTCAAAGTACAAGTAACGGGCGATTTCCTCCCGACACAGAAAATGAAAACTCCTTTCGGCGAATTCGACGCCCCGGGCGTTGCCGACCTCAAGGAAGGCAAGGACGGCGTGTGGGAATTTACCACCCCCGAACCGCTGGCTCCCGAACTGTACAGCTACTCGTTCATCGTGGACGGGCTGAAGACCATGGACCCCAGCAACGTGTACATGATTCGCGACGTGGCCACCGTGACCAACGTATTCATCATCGGCGGCGGACGTGCCGACTTGTATAAGGTGAACGACGTGCCCCACGGCACCGTGGCACGCATGTGGTACAACAGCCCCACACTGGGCATGGAACGCCGCATCACCGTGTACACCCCCGCCGGCTATGAAACCAGCGGCAAACGCTACCCCGTGTTCTACCTGCTGCACGGCATGGGAGGCGACGAGGAAGCCTGGATTGCCTTGGGACGCACGTCGCAGATTCTGGACAACCTCATCGCACAAGGCAAGGCCGAACCGATGATTGTGGTCATGACCAACGGCAACGCCTCGCAGGAAGCCGCCCCGGGCGAAACGCACTTCGGCCTGACGCCCCCCAACATGAACCTGCCCCAAACTATGGAAGGAACCTTTGAAACGGCATTCCCCGACGTAGTGAAGTTCATCGACAAGACCTTCCGCACCAAGGCCAACAAGAAGAACCGCGCCATTGCCGGACTTTCGATGGGAGGCTACCACTCGCTGCACATCTCCAAGCAATACCCGGACATGTTCAACTACGTAGGCCTGTTCTCGGCTGCCATCATGCCCGACGCAAAAGTAAAATCGCCCATATACGAGGACTTCGACAAGAAACTGGCTACCCAGTTTGCAAAGAAACCCGCGCTCTACTGGATAGGCATCGGCAAAACCGACTTCCTGTACAAGGCCAACGAAGACTTCCGCAAAATGCTGGACGAAAAAGGCTATAAATACACGTATTACGAGACCGGCGAAGGACATATCTGGAAAAACTGGCGCATTTACCTGACAGAATTTGCACCTTTACTGTTTAAGTGATACATTTGCAGGCGAGTTGACAAACGGGTAAACCCATCCTTTATCCGCATGTCAACTCGCACGTTTGCATAGAACTAAGCACACAATCCTTAAAAACAAATCTGTATGAAGAAACAACTTTTCTCGGTGGCAATTGCTGCCGCCACCTTGTGCTCATGCGGTCCCAGCGCACCGCAATTGGGCAAAGCTTCGCTTGACGAAGTCATCGGTGCCATGACGCTGGAAGAAAAAGCACACTTGATAGTAGGCACCGGCATGGCCGGATTCTCCGGCGACAGCGCCGTAATCGGCGAGACAAAGAACCTGGTACCCGGTGCAGCCGGAACCACTTACCCCATCGAACGCCTGGGCATCCCGGCCGTAGTGTTGGCCGACGGTCCTGCCGGACTGCGTATCAACCCCACCCGCGAAGGTGATGAGAACACATACTATTGCACACACTTCCCCATCGGTACCCTCTTGGCTTCTACCTGGAACCAGGAACTGGTGGAAAGCGTAGGCAAGTCCATCGGTAACGAGGTACTGGAATACGGTGCCGACGTACTTCTGGCTCCGGCCCTCAACATCCACCGCAACCCGTTGTGCGGACGTAACTTTGAATACTACTCCGAAGACCCGGTAGTTTCCGGCAAGATTGCCGCCGCATACGTGCGTGGCGTACAGAGCAACGGCGTAGGTACCTCCATCAAGCACTTTGCCGTAAACAACCAAGAGACCAACCGCACCGGCGTTGACGAACGCGTGTCGCAACGTGCCCTGCGCGAAATCTACCTGAAAGGTTTCGAAATTACCGTCAAGGAAAGCCAGCCCTGGACAGTGATGTCTTCCTACAACTACCTGAACGGCACATACACTTCGGAAGACCCCGAACTGCTCACCACGCTGCTGCGCGATGAATGGGGCTTCAAAGGCATGGTGATGACCGACTGGTTTGGCGGCAAGGATGCCGTGGCACAGATGATTGCCGGCAACGACATGCTGCAACCGGGCACCGACAAGCAGTATGAAGCCATCGTGAACGGCGTGAACGAAGGCAAACTCGACATGGCCGTGCTGGACCGCAACGTTAAGCGCATCCTCGAGATGATTCTCCAGACGCCCAAGTTCAAAGGCTATGCCTTCACCAACAAGCCCGACCTGAAGGCCCATGCCGACGTTACCCGCCAGTCGGCTACCGAAGGCATGGTACTGCTGAAGAACAACAACGGCACCCTGCCCTTGGCCAAGGACATCAAGAACGTGGCCCTCTTCGGCTGCACCTCCTACGACTTCGTAGCAGGCGGAACCGGCTCGGGCAACGTGAACCATGCCTACGTGGTATCGCTGCTGGACGGCTTGAAGAACGCCGGCTACACGGTAGACGAAGGCCTGAAGAACACCTACGAAAGCTACCTGAAGGCCGAAAAAGAACGCATCGCCAAGGAAAAGACAAGCTGGTTCATGCCCGACCAACGCCCGGCCGAAATGCCCCTCAGCGCACAGGTCATCCAAGAGCAGGTAGCCAAGAGCGACGTGGCCCTGATTACCATCGGACGTACTTCCGGCGAATTCCTCGACCGCAAGGTGGAAGACTTCAACCTCTCCAAGGCTGAAAAGCAAATGCTGCAAAACGTGACCCGCGCCTTCCACGCCGCAGGCAAGAAAGTGGTAGTGGTAATGAACATCGGCGGCGTCATCGAGACTGCCTCCTGGAAAAACCTGCCCGACGCCATCCTCTGCGCATGGCAAGCCGGACAAGAGGGCGGCAACAGCGTAGCCGACGTGCTGGCAGGCAAGGCTTCTCCCTCGGGCAAGCTGACCATGACCTTCCCCATCAACTTCGAGGACGCCGCCTCATCGGCCAACTTCCCGATTGACCAGACGGCCAACATCGACATCACCAACAAGAACGTGGAAAAAGGCAACGTGAAGAACGTAGACTACACCAACTACGAAGAAGACATCTACGTGGGCTACCGCTACTTCGACAGCTTCGACCGCCAGGTGTCCTACCCCTTCGGCTACGGCCTGAGCTACACCACCTTCGCATACAGCAACCCCGCCATCAAGGCTGAAAACGGCGTTTACACCGTTACGGTAGACATCAAGAACACCGGCAAGATGGCAGGCAAGGAAGTCGTGCAACTCTACACCTCCGCCCCCGACGCTGCCGCCAACAACAAGCCCGACAAAGAACTGAAGGCCTTTGCCAAGACCAAGGAACTGCAGCCGGGTGAAACCGCCACCGTCACGCTGACCGTCAAGGCCGCCGACCTGGCATCGTTCGACGAGGCAGCCTCCGCATGGGTGGTAGACGCAGGCCAGTACAAATTCCTGGTAGGCGCATCTTCGCGCGACATCAAGGCCGAGCTGAAAGCCGACGTTGCCGCCTCGACCGAGAAGGTGAACAACATCCTCGCCCCCGAAAGTGCCCTTACCTTGCTGAAGCGCTGACCAACAACGTTTTGACAACGACACCGCACCATTGCGGTAGCGATGCACCGCCAGGACGGTAGCGATACTACGCTACCGCGGTGGCGATACAGTACCCGGTTGGTGGCGATACCACGCTACCAACCGGGTATCTTTTTACAAAAAAAACAACAGTTTTCAGAAAAAAAACTAACTTTGCACCAGAAACCCATTATCAACTTTAAACAACCTACAATGAAAAAACTTCTATTGACCTGCCTGGCAGCCGGAACGCTGATAAGCGCCACTGCACAGACCGTTGCGCCCGCCATCCCGCGCGACGAAAAAATCGAACAGAACGTAGAAGCGTTGCTCCAAAAGATGACGCTGGAAGAAAAAATCGGCCAGATGTGCGAGCTCACCATCGACCTCCTGCAGAAGCGCGTCAACCCCTTCGAGGGCATGGACCCCAAGAACCCCGACGTGAAAGCCCTGAAGAAAGTGCTGAAGAAATACAAGCTCGACAAAGAGTTCGACCTCTCCGGCGGCATACCCTCACAAGACGTCATGACCCAAATCTACCTGCGCATCCAGGGCATCGAGGCGCAGAAAGGCTACCAGATTAACGAAGCCATGCTGGACAGCGTCATCGGCAAATACAAGGTAGGCTCCATCCTGAACGTGCCCAACAGCGTGGCACAAACCCCTGAAAAATGGCAGGAAATCATCACCCGCATCCAGGAGAAATCGATGGAAGAAATCGGCATCCCCTGCATCTACGGCGTAGACCAGATACACGGCACCACCTACACCCAGGGCGGAACCTTCTTCCCGCAGGGCGTGAACATGGGCGCCACCTTCAACCGCGAGCTGACGCGCGAAGGAGCAGCCATCTCCGCCTATGAGACCCGTGCCGGAAGCATCCCCTGGACCTACGCCCCGGTAGTAGACCTGGGCCGCGACCCGCGCTGGCCCCGCATGTGGGAAAACTACGGTGAAGACGCCTACCTCAACGCCGAGATGGGCCGCGAAGCCGTGCTCGGCTTCCAAGGCGAAGACCCCAACCACGTAGGCCCCTACAACGTGGCAGCCTGCATGAAGCACTTCATGGGCTACGGCGTACCCGTGTCGGGCAAAGACCGCACCCCCTCGTCCATCACCGAGCAGGACATGCGCGAAAAGCACTTCGCACCCTATGTGGAAATGGCCAAAGCAGGCGCCCTGTCGCTCATGGTAAACTCTGCCATGAACAACGGCCTCCCCTTCCACGCCAACTACGAACTGCTGACCGGCTGGCTCAAGGAAGGACTCAACTGGGACGGCATGATTGTGACCGACTGGGCTGACATCAACAACCTCTACACCCGCGACCACATCGCCAAAGACAAGAAAGAAGCCATCAAACTGGCCATCAATGCCGGTATCGACATGAGCATGGACCCCTACAGCTGGGACTTCTGCATCCTGCTGAAGGAACTGGTGGAAGAAGGCGAAGTACCCATGAGCCGCATTGACGACGCCGTGCGCCGCGTGCTGCGCCTGAAATACCGCCTCGGCCTCTTCGAAAACCCCTACCAGAACGTAAAAGACTATCCCAAGTTCGGCAGCCAGGAATTTGCCGCAGCAGCCCTCAAGGCAGCCGAAGAATCCATTGTCCTGCTGAAGAACACCGAAGGCATGCTGCCCCTGGCCAAAGGCAAGAAGCTGTTGCTCACCGGCCCCAACGCCAACTCCATGCGCACGCTGAACGGCGGCTGGTCGTACTCCTGGCAAGGCGACAAGGCTGACGAATGCGCCAAGGACTACAACACCATCCTCGAATCGTTCACCAACAAGTTCGGCGCAGAGAATATCATCTATGAAGCCGGCGTGACCTACAAGCAAGGCGGACTGTGGTGGGAAGAAAACGCCCCCGAAATCGAGAAAGCCGTAGCCGCCGCCCAGAACGCGGACATCATCGTGGCCTGCATCGGCGAAAACTCCTACTGCGAGACCCCGGGCAACCTGACTGACCTCTACATGTCCGAAAACCAGCGCAACCTGGTAAAGGCACTGGCCAAGACAGGCAAACCCATCATCCTCATCCTGAACGAAGGACGCCCCCGCATCATGGCAGACATTGAGCCACTGGCCAAAGCCATCGTGCACGTCATGCTGCCCGGCAACTACGGCGGCGACGCACTGGCCAACCTCGTGGCAGGTGACACCAACTTCAGCGGCAAGATGCCTTACACCTACCCGAAGGAAATCAACTCGCTCGTAACCTACGACTACAAGCCGTGCGAACACATCGGCAAACCCATGGAAGGCGCCTACAACTACGACGCACAGGTAGCCGTACAGTGGGCATTCGGCTACGGCATGAGCTACACCACCTACAAGTACAGCAACCTGAAGGTAGACAAAGCCAACTTCACCGCCGATGACGTGCTGACCTTCACCGTGGACATCACCAACACCGGCAAGGTGGCAGGCAAGGAAAGCGTACTGCTCTTCAGCAGCGACCTCGTAGCCAGCCTGACGCCCGACAACCGCCGCCTGCGCGCCTTCGAGAAAGTAGAACTGCAACCCGGCGAGACCAAGACCGTGACGCTGAAGCTAAAAGGCTCAGACCTCGCCTTCGTGGGCTACGACGGCAAGTGGATTCTGGAGCAAGGCGACTTCCGCATCCAGGCAGGCGACCAGACACTGAACATCGCCTGCACCGACACCAAGAAGTGGGAAACAGCCAACAGATAAAACGCCCGACAGACGAGAAACCGATGTTTTTCATTCTATATTGAGAGAGCCGTCCCGGCCAAGTTGCGGGGACGGCTTTCTTTTTCTTGACAACGCCCAAACGCTTTCCGCAAAAAAAACGTACCTTTGCGCATCAATCAACTTTTAACCGTTACTCTAAAAAATCAATACACCATGAACAGAAAACTATTTGTAAGCACCCTCTTGTTGACAGCAGCCCTGAGCGGGAATGCTGAAAACATCTCCTCCCCCTCGGGGCAGGTAAGCGTGGACTTCGAGCTGACCGGCAAAGGCGTTCCCACCTACCACATGACCTACAAGGGGACCGAAGTCATCAAGCCCTCCACCCTGGGGCTGGAACTCAACGGCAAGCCCAACCTCATGGACGGCTTTGAAGTAGTAAAAACCTCCACCTCCACCTTCGACGAAACCTGGCAACCCGTATGGGGCGAAGTGAAGGACATCCGCAACCACTACAACGAGCTGCTCGTGGAACTGCGCCAGCCCGAAACCGACCGCTACATGAACATCCGCTTCCGCGTGTACGATGAAGGCATGGGCCTGCGCTACGAATTTCCCCGGCAGAAGAACCTCGTCTACTTCGTCATCAAGGAAGAGCACACCCAGTTCGCCATGACCGGCGACCACACCGCCTGGTGGATTCCCGGCGACTACGACACCCAGGAGTACGACTACACCGAGTCCAAACTCACCGAGATACGCGGCCTGATGGAGCAGGCCTACACCGACAACATGTCGCAGACCGCCTTCTCGCCCACCGGCGTGCAGACCTCCCTCCAGCTCAAGACCGCCGACGGCATCTACCTCAATCTGCACGAAGCCGCCCTGGTAGACTACTCGTGCATGCACCTCAACCTGGACGACAAGAACCTGGTGTTCGAGTCATGGCTCACCCCCGACGCCCAAGGCAACAAGGGACACATGCAAGCCCCCTGCCACAGCCCCTGGCGCACGGTGATGGTGAGCGACGACGCAAGGGACATCCTGGCCTCCAAACTGATACTGAACCTCAACGAACCCTGCAAGCTGGAAGACACCTCGTGGATCAAGCCCGTGAAATACGTAGGCGTGTGGTGGGAAATGATTGCCGGCAACCGCCCCTGGGCCTACACCTGGGAACTGCCCTCCGTGAAACTGGGCGAGACGGATTACACCAAGGTGAAACCCAACGGCATACACCCCGCCAACACAGAGAACGTGAAGAAATACATCGACTTCGCCGCCAAGCACGGCTTTGACCAGGTGCTCGTCGAAGGCTGGAACATAGGCTGGGAAGACTGGAGCGGCAACAGCAAGGACTACGTGTTCGACTTCCAGACCCCCTACCCCGACTTCGACCTGCCCGGACTGAACGAATACGCCCACAGCAAAGGCGTGCGCCTGATGATGCACCACGAGACCTCCTCCTCCGTGCGCAACTACGAGCGCCACATGCACGCCGCCTACGACCTGATGGACAAATACGGCTACAACGCCGTCAAGAGCGGCTACGTGGGCAACATCATCCCCCGCGGCGAGCACCACTACGGCCAGTGGATGGTCAACCACTACCTCTATGCCGTGAAGGAAGCCGCCAAACACCACATTATGGTCAACGCCCACGAAGCCGTGCGCCCCACCGGCCTGTGCCGCACCTACCCCAACCTCATCGGCAATGAGTCTGCCCGCGGCACCGAGTACGAAGCCTTCGGCGGAAGCAAGCCCTTCCACACCACCGTCCTGCCCTTTACCCGCCTGCAAGGCGGACCGATGGACTACACGCCCGGCATCTTCGTGATGGACCTCAACACCTGGTCGCCCTACAACCGCTCGCACGTCAACTCCACCCTGGCACGCCAGCTCGCCCTGTACGTCACCATGTACAGCCCCTTGCAGATGGCCGCCGACCTGCCCGAGCACTACGAGCGCTTCATGGACGCCTTCCAGTTCATCAAGGACGTGGCCGTAGACTGGGATGACAGCCGCTACCTCGAGGCCGAACCGGGACGCTACATCACCGCCGCCCGCAAGGCCAAGGGCACGGGCAACTGGTTCGTAGGCTGCACCAGCAGCGAGCATGGCCACGCCAGCACCCTGAAGCTCGACTTCCTGGAGCCCGGCAAACAGTACATCGCCACCGTCTATGCCGACGCCCCCGATGCCGACTACAAGACCAACCCGCAGGCCTACATCATCCGCAAGGGCGTGGTCACCTCCAAGACCACCCTCAAGCTCAAGGCAGCCCCCGGCGGCGGATATGCCATCAGCCTCATCGAAGCGGCCGACAAGAGTGACACCAAGGGCCTGAAGAAACTGTCGGGCAACATCCGCTAAGCACACTGCCCGGCAAGAACCGCCCCGCGCGGGCGGCGCGAAGCTGCACGGTGCACAACCGCCCCGCAGCCCACGCGCCACCCGCGCTTTTTTCATGCCCGGCGGAAGGGGGCCTTCCATTTTTCCGGACAAAACCCCGCCCGTACCCCGTCCGTACCCGGGTCGTACCTTGGTCGGTACTTGCTCGGTACCCGTTCGGTACATGCCCGGGGTAGTGAGCCGTGCATAAAACCGAACAAACAGCGAAGAAAGTCCCCTTGCGCCATGCCGGCTGCCGCCCGACGACACATTTTTGAAACGCGCGCGGGGAAAAACACCCGCCATGCGGGCAAAAGCACGTTTTTTTACCTAATATTTTGCTGGCAAACAGATTATTTATATCTTTGCGGGCGAAATGGATGATAAGGTGGAGGGGCAGTCAAGCTCCTCTTTTTTATTCCCAAACGTTAATCTATGATAGAAAAGAAAACCGTTTGTCAGATTGTAGACGAGTGGCTGGAGGGAAAAGACTATTTCCTGGTAGAAGTGAACATCAGCCCCGACAACAAAATCGTAGTGGAAATAGACCACAAAGAAGGCGTATGGATTGAAGACTGCGTGGAGCTGAGCCGCTTCATCGAGTCGAAACTGAACCGCGAAGACGAGGATTACGAGCTGGAAGTGGGCTCGGCAGGCATCGGGCAGCCCTTCAAGGTGCTGCAACAATACCTCAACCACATCGGCGAGGAAGTGGAGGTGCTTACCAATGACGGGCGCAAGCTGGCGGGAGTGCTGAAGGCAGCCGACGACAGCCGCTTTACCGTCACCATCCAAAAGAAAGTAAAGGAAGAGGGAGCCAAACGCCCCAAGTGGGTGGACGAAGACCTGGACTTCGGTTACGACGAAATAAAATATACTAAATACTTAATCAGCTTTAAATAAAAGTTATGGCAAAAAAAGAAGAACCCGTTAGCTTGGTAGATACATTTGCAGAGTTTAAAGAACTGAAAAACATAGACCGCCCCACGATGGTGAGCGTGCTGGAGGAGTCGTTCCGCAGCGTCATCGCCAAGATGTTCGGCACGGACGAGAACTACGACGTCATCGTGAACCCCGACAAGGGCGACTTCGAGATATGGCGCAACCGCGAGGTGGTGGCCGACGAAGACCTGGAAAACCCCAACTTGCAGATTCCGCTGAGCGAGGCACAGAAGATAGACGCCTCTTACGAGGTGGGCGAAGAAGTGACGGACGAGGTGAATTTTGCCAAGTTCGGCCGCCGGGCCATCCTGAACCTGCGCCAGACGCTGGCTTCCAAAATACTGGAACTGGAGAAAGACAGCCTTTACAACAAATACATAGACAAGGTAGGCACCATCATCAATGCCGAAGTCTACCAGATATGGAAAAAGGAAATCCTGCTGCTGGACGACGAGGGCAACGAGCTGCTGCTGCCCAAGACGGAGCAGATTCCTACCGACTTCTACCGCAAGGGCGAAACGGCACGCGCCGTGGTGGCACGGGTGGACAACAAGAACAACAACCCGAAAATCATCCTGAGCCGCACGTCGCCCGTGTTCCTGCAAAGGCTGTTTGAAATGGAGGTACCCGAAATCAACGACGGGCTCATCACCATCAAGAAAATAGCCCGCATCCCGGGCGAACGCGCCAAGATAGCCGTGGAAAGCTATGACGAACGCATCGACCCGGTAGGCGCCTGCGTGGGCGTGAAAGGAAGCCGCATACATGGCATCGTGCGCGAACTGCGCAACGAGAACATCGACGTCATCAACTACACGTCCAACACCCAGCTGTTCATCCAGCGCGCCCTCAGCCCCGCACACATCTCCTCCATCCGCCTGAACGAGGAGGAACGCAAGGCTGAAGTGTTCCTGAAACCGGAAGAAGTATCCCTGGCCATCGGCAAGGGCGGCTTGAACATCAAGCTGGCGAGCATGCTGACGGAGTACACCATCGACGTGTTCCGCGAACTGGACGAAAACGCCGAGGACGAGGACATCTACCTGGACGAGTTCCGCGACGAAATCGAGGGCTGGGTCATCGACGCCATCAAGGGCATCGGCATCGACACCGCCAAAGCCGCGCTCAACGCACCCCGCGAAATGCTGATTGAACAGGCCGACCTGGAAGAAGAAACCGTGGACGAAGTGCTGCGCATTTTGAAAAAAGAATTTGAAGAAGATTAATAGCAATATATGACGATAAGGTTAAACAAAGTAACGAGAGACTTGAATGTAGGAATCACTACGGCTGTCGAATTCCTGCAAAAGAAAGGGTTTACCGTGGAGGCAAACCCCAACACGAAAATTACCGACGAGCAGTTTGAAATGCTCAAAAAAGAGTTCAGCACAGACAAAGACCTGAAGATTAAGTCCGAACGCTTCAGCCAGGAGCGCCAGAACAAAGAACGCAACAAAGCCTCGGTAGCCATAGAAGGCTACGGCAACGAGGCCCAGGAACACGCCAAGGTGGAGGAAATCAAAACCGTGGTGCCCGAAGACGTGCGCCCCAAGTTCAAACCGGTAGGAAAGATTGACCTGGACAAACTGAACCACAAGCACACGGCGCCGGCCGAAACCCCGAAAGAGGACACGCCCGCACCTGCGGAAGAAACTCCCCGGGAAGAAAAGACAACGGAAACCGCCGAGCCCACGCAAGGACACCAGGCTTCCGCCGAAACCGCACCCGCGGCAACCGAACCCACAGCCGGACACGAAACACCGGCGCCCGCCGCCAAGGAAGAGGCACACACGGAAACGACCGCAACCACCGAGCACACTCCTGCCAAGGACACAGAGCAAGAGGAACAGCCGGCAGAAGAAACCCCGGCAAGCGATTCCACCCCCACGACAGCCGAAACACCCCAAGAGGAAAAGGGAGAAGAAATATTCAAACTGCATAAGCCGGAATTCGTCTCAAGGATTAACGTTATCGGCCAGATAGACCTGGCAGCCCTCAACCAGTCCACGCGCCCCAAGAAAAAATCGAAAGAGGAAAAGCGCAAGGAACGCGAAGAGAAAGAAAAACAACGCCAGGACCACAAGAAACAAATGAAAGAAGCTATCATCAAGGAAATACGCCGCGATGACAGCAAAAAGGACGAAGAAGCCAACGGAAAGAAGAAGCGTGCCCGCATCAACAAAGAAAAGGTTGACATCAACAACGCTTCCAACTTCCAACGCAACGAACGCCCCAAGAACAACGGACAAGGAGGCAACCAGCCCGCAGGAGGCAAGAAGAACAAAGACCGCTTCAAGAAACCCGCCATCAAGCAGGAGGTAAGCGAGGAAGACGTAGCCAAGCAGGTAAAGGAAACCCTGGCACGGCTGACCTCCAAGGGCAAGAACAAAGCCGCCAAGTACCGCAAGGAAAAACGCGAACAGGACGCCGAACGCCGCCACGAACTGGAAAGCCAGGAAATGGCAGAAAGCAAGATACTGAAACTGACGGAGTTTGTAACCGCCAACGAGCTGGCAAGCATGATGGACGTGCCCGTCACCCAGGTCATCAGTACCTGCATGAGCATCGGCATCATGGTATCCATCAACCAGCGGCTTGACGCCGAAACCATCAACCTGGTGGCAGAAGAATTCGGCTTCAAGACGGAATACGTCAGCGCGGAAGTGGCGCAAGCCATCGTCGAAGAGGCCGACGCCGAAGAAGACCTCCTGCCACGCGCACCGATTGTCACCGTCATGGGCCACGTAGACCACGGCAAGACTTCGCTGCTGGACTACATCCGCAAGTCGAACGTCATTGCCGGCGAAGCCGGAGGCATCACGCAGCACATCGGCGCCTACAACGTGACACTGGAAGACGGCCGCAAGATAACCTTCCTCGACACGCCGGGACACGAAGCCTTCACCGCCATGCGTGCCCGTGGCGCCAAGGTGACGGATATCGCCATCATCATCGTGGCCGCCGATGACGACGTAATGCCCCAGACCAAGGAAGCCATCAACCACGCCATGGCCGCAGGCGTACCCATCGTGTTTGCCATCAACAAGATAGACAAGCCGAACGCCAACCCCGACAAGATTAAGGAGGAACTGGCCGGCATGAACTTCCTCGTGGAAGAATGGGGCGGCAAGTACCAGTCGCAAGACATCTCGGCAAAGAAAGGCATCGGCGTGCCCGAACTGATGGAAAAAGTGCTGCTCGAAGCCGAAATGCTGGAACTGAAAGCCAACCCCAACCGCAAGGCAACGGGTTCCATCATCGAGTCGTCGCTCGACAAGGGACGCGGCTATGTGGCCACGGTATTGGTGTCCAACGGTACGCTCCGCGTGGGCGACATCGTGCTGGCAGGTACCAACTACGGCAAGGTGAAAGCCATGTTCAACGAGCGCAACCAGCGCATGAAGGAAGCCGGCCCGTCGGAACCCGCACTGATATTGGGCCTGAACGGCGCACCTGCCGCAGGCGACACGTTCCACGTCATCGAAACCGAACAGGAGGCACGCGAAATTGCCAACAAGCGCGAACAGCTGCAACGCGAGCAAGGCCTGCGCACGCAGAAGATGCTGACGCTCGACGAGGTAGGCCGCCGCTTGGCCTTGGGCGACTTCCACGAGCTGAACATCATTGTCAAGGGCGATGTGGACGGTTCGGTAGAGGCATTGAGCGACTCGCTCATCAAGCTCTCCACGCAACAGATACAGGTAAACGTCATCCACAAGGGCGTGGGACAGATATCCGAGTCCGACGTTTCGCTGGCAGCCGCCTCCGATGCCATCATCGTGGGCTTCCAGGTACGCCCGTCCAGCTCTGCCGCCAAACTGGCCGAGCAGGAAGGTGTGGACATCCGCAAGTACTCCGTCATCTACGACGCCATCGAGGAAGTGAAAGCCGCCATGGAGGGCATGCTCGCCCCGACGGTGAAAGAACAGGTAACCGCCACCATCGAAGTGCGCGAAGTGTTCAACATCAGCAAGGTGGGACAAGTGGCAGGCGCCATGGTGAAGACCGGCAAGGTGAAACGCACCGACAAGGCACGCCTCATCCGCGACGGCATCGTGGTCTACACCGGTGTCATCAATGCACTGAAGCGCTTCAAGGACGATGTGAAGGAAGTGGGCACCAACTTCGAGTGCGGCATCAGCCTGACCAACTGCAACGACATCAAGGTAGGCGACATCATCGAGACCTACGAAGAAGTGGAAGTGAAGCAGACCCTGTAACCCCGCATCCCTGCCTCTGAAGGCTCATCGGGGAGGAGGTGTCAAAAACAAGAAGAGAACTGACAATTCATTATTTTTAGGCGCGGATTACGCGGATTTCACGGATTAAGTTTATCAAATCCGCGCAATTCCGTGTCATCCGCGCCTCCTATTTTATACAGGAAACAACAGAATATTAGGCAAAAGAGTGTATCTTTGTGCGCGAAAAAAAGACGAGAACAGCCTATGACTACCATCGACATCATCATCCTCATCCTCATCGGCACAGGCATCCTGCTGGGACTTATCAAGGGCGCGCTGAAGCAACTGGCGGGACTGTTGGGGCTGGTTGTGGGCCTGCTGGCCGCCAAAGCCTTGTATGCCGCCGTGGCACAAGAGGTGTTCAGCCGCGTGACGGACAACATGACCGTGGCGCAAGTGCTGTCGTTCATTGCCATCTGGATAGTGGTGCCGTTGCTGTTCCTGGCCGTGGCGTCATTGCTCACCAGGCTGCTCGACGCCATCACCCTGGGCTGGATAAACCGCCTGCTGGGCGGGGTGCTGGGCGGGGTGGTACACGCCCTGCTGGTCAGCCTCGTGATATGCGTGCTCGAGGCGGTAGACACCAAGGACGACCTCATCAGCCGGCAGCAGAAACAGGAATCCGCACTGTACTACCGCATGGAACCGCTGGCAGGGCTTTTCTTTCCCGCCGCCAAAGAATTCACCGAACAAATCTATAACGAGATAAACGATGCAACCCAAAGAATCTGACAAGAATACACCCAACAAGGACATCAAGGCCGACAACGAACTGGTGCGCCGCCTGGCGGAGGAGAAGTACAAGTACGGCTTCACCACCAACGTGCATACCGACATCATCGACCGCGGGCTGACCGAAGACACCGTGCGCCTCATCTCCCGGAAGAAGGGCGAACCGGACTGGCTGCTGGAGTTCCGCCTGAAGGCCTACCGCCACTGGCTGACCATGGAGATGCCCACATGGGCACACCTGCGCATACCGGAGATAGACTACCAGGGCATCTCTTACTACGCCGACCCTACGGCCAAGAAAGAAGGCCCCAAGTCGATGGACGACGTAGACCCCGAGCTCATCAAGACCTTCAACAAGCTGGGCATCCCCTTGGAGGAACAGATGGCGCTGAGCGGCATGGCCGTGGACGCCGTGATGGACTCCGTGTCCGTCAAGACCACGTTCAAAGAGACGCTGATGGAGAAAGGCATCATCTTCTGCTCCATCAGCGAAGCCGTCCGCGAGCACCCCGACCTGGTGCAGAAATACCTGGGCTCGGTGGTGCCCTACCGCGACAACTTCTTCGCCGCGCTCAACTCCGCCGTGTTCTCCGACGGCTCGTTCGTCTACATCCCCAAGGGCGTGCGCTGCCCCATGGAACTGAGCACCTACTTCCGCATCAACGCGCAGAACACCGGCCAGTTTGAACGCACCCTCATCGTGGCGGACGACGACAGCTACGTGTCCTACCTGGAAGGCTGTACCGCCCCCATGCGCGACGAGAACCAGCTGCACGCCGCCATCGTGGAAATCGTGGTGCACGACCGCGCAGAAGTAAAGTACAGCACCGTGCAGAACTGGTATCCCGGCGATGCCGAGGGCCGCGGCGGCGTGTACAACTTCGTCACCAAGCGCGGCCTGTGCAAGGGCGAAAGTTCCAAGCTCTCTTGGACGCAGGTGGAAACGGGCAGCGCCATCACCTGGAAATACCCCAGCACCATCCTGGCGGGCGACAACTCCGTGGGCGAGTTCTACAGCGTGGCCGTCACCAACCACCACCAGCAGGCCGACACGGGCACG
>CASEKR010000063.1 GCA_949288585.1 uncultured Bacteroides sp.
GTATTTGGTACACAGCAAGTCCATCAGTTTCACGACTTGTTGGAACAGATTGCCGTGCACTTCGTCCTGATACACCAAATCCATGCCTTCACGGAAGAAACCGACCTTTACAAACGCTCCGGTTACATACTTTTCCGGGTCGGGGTGGAATAGCAAGGCGGCAGCACGTTTCAGATAACTGCCCTCATAAAGCCGCAGTTTTTCCAACAACCCGTGATTGTCGTCCATCAAGTCCGCTTCCTCCATGCGTCCGCTCCGTTTGGCATACTTGCGGAACAAATCAAACGTAGCGTTATCCAAGTCCTCCGCTTTCAGATAAGGCACAGGTACACCGTCCCAAGTCTTGCCTTGCTTGCGGAGCATGAAACGGTCGAGAGCCGCTCCTTTCAGCTCCTGATTGGTTGCGCCGCTACGTTGGTAATACTTGCCACGAAAACTGACGGGATAAGGATAAGCCTCCGTTACAATCTCCAGATATTGCTTCCCGTCTTTCTCTTTCAGATTGACTTCCACCAAGATACCCATCATGTCGCGCACCTTGTTAGGAATGTCCTCCATCTGCTTCTTGGCATCCTGCATACCGCACACCTCGCCATTATCCTTTACGCCCACGTAAAGGACACCGCCTTGTGCATTGGCAAAGCCACAAATCTCCACTCCTAGTATTCGTCGCGCCAAGATTCTTTAAACTCTATGTTTTGGGGTTCGGTATTCATTCTTTTGGAAGATTCTTAATTAATTTACTTATTTCTTTCAAATAATATGGAATTTGCCCCATATATGTTTCTGGTGGATTAGAATAGTTTGTCCCGACAATTTGATTGAATGGAAGTTTATATACCTCTCTGTAATGTTTATTATCTATATCTTGGTATAAAACTTCCAATTCAATACAGCTATTATTAGATTCATAATCATTATTCTTTACAGAATCTATATAGGATATTGCGCTTTTCAGCATAGTATTGTTTGTATTTGAGTACATTAAAGCTGTGTCAACTCGTGTTAATTTTGATTGTAAATAAAATGGCAGTATTAAATCTAACACCTTTTGAAGCCTTTAACATTACTTTCAACCTTAGCGACTGAAAAATTATAAATCCAGGCATCACGCCCAGTTTCATTGCCTCTTGAATTTACGACAAAAACACTCTTTGCTTTGACGTTAAATTTTTTGTCCGATTCAATCGGTATAAACTTCTTGAACATCTCGTTCCGATGGTTAATCCAATCCCCATGCTCATTAGGCTGGAGGATGGTCCAAGGGATACGCTCCACGCTTCCGAACTCGCGGAGGATACGTAACTTGTCTTCCCAACTCAGATAATCGCCTATGTCGTAATAATGTATCTTTGCTTTCATCTTACTGCTCCTGCTTATGTTGTAAATAGTAGATTTCTTTTTGCCGCTCTATCTCCCTGCGCAGTTCCTCGTCCGTAGGCAGGTAGAGTTTATATTTGGTGGCAAAAAGTTGTTCATTGCCTTTCAAGACGGAATAACGTGCAATATCCTCATCCGTATCGGCACACAACACGATGCCCAATGTGGGATTGTCGCCTTCCGTGCGTTTCAGTTCGTCATACATACGAATGTACATATCCATTTGCCCAATATCTTGATAAGAGATTTTGCTTGTTTTCAAATCAATCAAGACAAAGCACTTCAGGATGTAGTTGTAAAAAACCAAGTCGATGAAATACTCCTGTTTCTCGGTGTGGATGTGTTGTTGGCGTGCCACGAAAGCATATCCTTTCCCCATCTCTATTAGGAACTTTTGCAGGTTGGCAAGTATCGTTTTCTCCAATTCCGTTTCCGTAAAGTCTGAATTAGGAGCCAGCCCTAAGAACTCAGCCACTACCGGATTTTTAATGAACTCCAGTTTATCACCTTGCAAAGGCGCGGTCAATGTTTTCATTTCTTTTTCCACCAACTCTTTGTGTTGCGACAGCAAGAGGCGGAAATAATATTGCGAGGAAATGTTCCGCTGCAACGTGCGTACACTCCACATTTCTTTTGCCGTCTCACGGGCATACCACTCACGAGCCTCATCATTGTCCACTTGCAGCAAGGTGCGGTAGTGTGTCCAAGTGAGCAAAACAGATTTTGTACTCACTGAGTCCAAAATCTTCGGGAACGCTTTATAAAACCTCACATATTTATATAAACTACTGTAATCAAAACCTTTCCCGTACAGAGCCGTCAACTCACGGGATAAGCTTTTGATGATTTCAGCACCATATTCCGCCCGGTCTTTGCCTTTCAACTGTTCTTCGGCAATCCGTTTTCCCAACAACCAATTCCGTTCTACCATAGCCGTATTCACAGCCATGTAAGCTTGATTTCGAGCCGATTCGATAATCGTCTTGCTGTCTCTCAGCAAATTGTCTGAATGTACATATTTCAATGACAATTTCATCATTATTCTCTTTTCTTCACTAAAATGGTGATAGCTATCGGTGTACGGGAACCTGAACCCAAAATCTTTCCACCTTCCTTGCGTGACAATTCACCGCTGGTCCGCTGGTTTCCTCTCAGATTAAACACATAAATAATGCCTCCATGCGAGAAGATTGACTCGCATTGGAGCACCACCCAAAAAAGTGGCTTCGTTTTCTCCCAACTGTTCAGCCAACCATTTCCCGATTTTCCCTTGTTCTACCAATACTATTTTTTAGTCGGTTTATCTTTTCTGTTCTCATTTCCTATATTACAAACATGCGATAATAGATTGACGATATTTGCAAAGATAGCAATTAAAAGCAAAAACAAATAAATACTTAGTTATAAATCTTTCATATTGTTCGTTCATTGTTCTTAAAAAGAACGTATCAGTTTTTTAAGAGTTCCATATCATTATTTTAGGCTCCATTTCACTTTCAACTTCTCCTACTTCTCCGCTTTTTTGCACCTTGCAGAAAAACAAGAATCACCGACTTCAATTGCAAACCGGAAGTCTACTGCTATTCGCTTTTCTTCAAAGTAATGCTACCCGAAATAGCACAAAGTCCTACCAAAGTCGTTACTCGCTCTTACCTCACTCCTGTGTATAGACAAGAGCAAGGTAAGAGCGAGATACGGCCGAGTAACGAAGACGAAACGGATATAAATAAAAGAGAGGACATGCCGCAATAGATAGCATGCCCTCTCCTTCTCAATGGGTCAATAAGTGATTATTCTTGTTGTACGTCTACTGCATAGTTGACACGTTTGCCCGAGGGATACATGCCAGTAATGAACAAGACTTGATCGGGCGACAGCGTAGCGGCTCTCAACGCATCCTCCAAATCGTCGACCGACTTCATGATTTGTCTGTTGACTTTCTGGATGATGAAGCCCTTGCGGATACCTGCATCCTTCATCCTTCCTTCGCTGACTCCCGTCACTTCAAGGCCATAACCCAAGTTGAGTTGGCGTTTCAGTTCGTTGCTGACGGGCTTGAAGGCGGCACCCAGAATTTCCATGCCTTGGTCTTTCATGACCTTGGTATTGCCCTGGGAGTTCTTCAACGTAATGGTCAGTTCTTTCTCCTTCTTGTCGCGGACAATAGTGACTTTCACCTTGTCGCCGGGACGGTGCTTGCCCAAGACTTGCTGCAAGTCTGCATACTTATGTATCTTCTGCCCGTCCAGTTCGATGATGACATCGTTTTCCTCCAAGATGCCCGAAGCTGAACCTCCATCCAAGACTTCGGCCACCAAGAACCCTTCCTTCACGCCAAGGTCTTCGGCCTGCTTCTTAATCTCTTCCACCAGTTCATCGCTCATCTGCAATTCGGTAGAGAAATCTCTTCCTTTAATGCCCAATACAACACGCTGCACGGCGCCATATTGCTTCAAGTCAGCCACAACCTTCTTCATCATGTTAGTCGGGATGGCAAAGCCGTAGCCGGAATAACTGCCCGTGGGCGAATAAAGCATGGCGTTGATTCCCACCAATTCGCCTCGTGCATTGACCAGCGCGCCGCCACTGTTTCCCTGATTGATAGCCGCATCGGTCTGTATGAACGACTGGATGGTAGCCCCCTCGCCGTTAGAAGCCGTGGAGCCGATGTTACGCGCTTTGGCGCTGACGATGCCAGCCGTCACCGTAGAACTGAGGCTGAAGGGGTTGCCCACGGCCAATACCCATTCGCCCACCTTCAAGGCATCGGAATCACCCACGGGAAGCGTGGGGAAATCATCGCCTTCGATTTTCAGCAAGGCCAAGTCTGTTTGAGGGTCTGTGCCAATGATGCGGCCTTTGAACTCGCGTTCATCGTTCAACTTGACGGTAATCTCGTCGGCATTTTCCACCACATGGTTATTGGTCACGATGTAACCGTCTTTCGAGATGATGACGCCCGAACCGAAGCCGACGCGCGGCTGCGTCTTCACCTGGCGTTCCTGGCCGCGCGGGTCGCCGAAGAAGAAATCGAAGAAGTCCGGCATCGTGCGCACGGTTTCCGTCCGTCCCAGTTGCGTGGAGCGGATGTGCACCACGGCATGGACGGATGTTTCAGCCGCCTGGGTCAAGTCCACCGGTTGCGCGGCAGTGGCGTTCAGGCTCGCCAAATGCAAATTATCAGGATTCTGTTGGAAGAGTTCGCTGAAGGTAGCCGAAGCTTCCTTTTCATTGCTCAGCAACTTATAGGCTGTATAGCCACCCACTCCCGAACTGAGCAGTACGATGGCAGCCACTCCTGCGACTTTTTTCACTGTCTGTTTCATAATCCATTATTCCTTTAAATGTTAATATTCGGGTTTCTTTTAAGATTTCGACGTTAAAATAACGACAAAAATCATTCAGTTATTCCCCCTGTCATGCTTTTTTGTTCTCCTTTAACAATGGATATTTGGGGCTTAACAGCGGTTAACGGCAGAGACTGACAAATTTGCATTTATGCACACAGCCGAAATGTTAAAGCAACTCCACGCCTATGCCGGGCCTGTCAGGCAGGGTGATTTTTCCGTCCACGACCGTCATGCCCCAGAAGCGGTCGTTGGCAATGAGCAGGCTGCCGTCGAGGTCGGCAAAGTCGACGGCCGGCGACAACTGTGCGGCGGCAGAGATGGCGCAAGATGTCTCGGTCATGCAACCCAGCATCACCTTCATATCCAATGCGCGGGCAAGGGTCAGCATCTTCCAGGCCTCGCGCATCCCGGTACATTTCATCAGTTTGATGTTGATGCCCGTGAAGGCGCCCTTCAATCCCGGAATGTCCTTCAGGCGTTGGACGGATTCGTCGGCAAAGATGGGCAGGGGGCTTTGTTGTGTAATCCAGGCGATATCGTCCAGACGTTCTTTAGGCATGGGTTGCTCCACCATGACAATGCCCTGCTCCTTCAGCCAGCAGATTTCGTCCAAAGCCCGCCGGCGGTCCGTCCATCCCTGGTTGGCATCCACGGCGATGGGCAAAGTAGTTACCGAACGGATGGTTTCAATCATCTCCCGGTCGTTGCCTCCGCCCAGTTTCACTTTCAGGATATTGAAGCGGTCGGCACACTCTTCCGTCTTCCGCCGTACCATGTCGGGCGTGTCAATGCCGATGGTATAGGTGGTGGAAGGCGTCTTTTCTTTATCCAGTCCCCAGATGCGGAACCAGGGAGCGCCCAGCAGTTTCCCCACCAGGTCGTGCAAGGCGATGTCTATGGCCGCCTTGGCAGCGGCATTGCCTTCGGACAACCGGTCTATATAGGCCAAGATGTCCTCCAACTGAAAAGGGTCTGAGAAGTCACCTATCTTACCTTGCACTTGGCGCAGGAAGGCGGTGATGCTTTCCACGGTGCCCAATTCCTTTTGCAGGTAGGGCGGCATGGCAGCTTCGCCATAACCGGTGATGCCGTCGTAGTCTATCTCCACCTGCACGTCAGGCGTGGTAGAGCGCGAATAGGTGGCTACGGTGAAGACATGGCGCAGCTTCAGTTCGTAGGGGAAGAAACGCAGGCGCATCCGGGGAGCGGCACCGGTCTTCGTGTTTACATTATATCTAGATATAGCATGGGAGGAAGGGAAGCCTGTCCCCAAGCAGAAGGTGGCCAGGGCGGCGGTCTTCAAGAAGTTTCTTCGGGTTTGCATGATCAATGATTCTAATTTATAGGACATTCTGAATTATTTTGATACTCTTGAGGCGTCATCCCCGTGTTCTTCTTGAAATAGCGGCTGAAGAAGGACTGGTCGGGGAAGTCCAAGCGGAGGGCAATCTCCTGCATGGTGAGGTTCGTGGTGCGCAGCAGCATCTTGATTTCCTGGATGCAGCGGGCGTCTATCAGTTCCTTGGGCGTGTGGCCCGTCAGATCCTGGAGGATGGACGAGAGGTAGCGGGTGGTGATGCACAGCTGGTCGGCATAGAACTGCACGTCGCGCCGGGTGCTGCAGTGCTGGAAGACCAGATGGATGAACTTCTCCAGCAACTCCTCCTGGCGGGTGGTGTTCCCGGTTTTGTGGTGGAGGAATTGCGCCTTGGTTTTGTCGTAGATGTCCATCAGGAAAGTTTGCAGGCAGTTCTTGAAGATGGGCAGGCGGAAGGTATGTTCTTTCTCCTTATATATATGGTGGACAAACTGCATCATCCGGTGGTTGCTCTCCACCTGCTCTTTGTCCAAAGCCGGGGATAGCGGGTACTGGTTGAGGAAAGCGATGAACGAAGGGTTGAACGGGCGGGTCACTTCGAGCAGGATGTCGCGGTTGAAGGTCTGGTAGGAAACCATAAAGTCCGGACTGGCCGACAGGCACTGGAAATAAAGGTCGGCTGCCAGTCCGATGTGGCGTCCGGGTTCCAAGGTATAGGTGCGAAAATCCAGTTCGACCTGCGCCGTGCCTTGCCTGACGAAAAGGAGCGTGAAATGTTCCAGCCGCTGCAGCGCGAGGGACGGGGACTGTACGGGCACGTCGATGCCGATGGCGAACGATTCGTTGTCGGGTAATTGCAGGAGGCTCATAAATGATAATTTATCGTTGTAGGGGCGGGGCTTGCCCCCGCCCTGAATAGGGGCGACCGCAAGGGTCGCCCCTACACGTTTAACATTGCGGGCAAAGCCCGCTAAATTCCTATTTATAACCGTGCAAATATACGCATTCCTTCCGATTTTGAAAAACACTGCGTACAAAACGAAATCGCCCGCCCCACGGAATCCCCCTACCTTTGCACCGTATTTAACGAACCAAATATGATAACAACAATGGAAAAGAATCCTATCCAAAGGAGGATGCGGCTGACGTTCATCGCCGGCTGCACCCTGATGATGGCCACGGCCTGCAAACCGTCGGCCGAGACGCAACTTCCTACCGGAAACTATGAAACAATGACCGTCGGCACCTCCGACCAGGAACTGACCACCGCCTACTCCGCCACCATCCGCGGACGGCAGGACATCGACATCTACCCGCAAGTGTCGGGCACCATACAGCAACTCTGCGTGGCCGAGGGCGACAAGGTACGTCAAGGCCAGACGCTCTTCATACTCGATCAAGTGCCTTATCAGGCGGCATTGAACACGGCAGAGGCCAACGTCAAGTCCGCCGAAGCTGCCTTGGCCACGGCAGAGTTGAACTATGACAGCAACCAGGAACTGTTTGCCCAAAAGGTTGTCTCCGACTTTACTCTGACAACAGCCCGAAACAACTTCCTCACCGCGCAGGCCACCCTGGCCCAGGCCGAAGCGCAGGAGGTGAACGCCCGGAACAACCTGTCGTACACCGTGGTGAAGAGTCCGAGCAACGGCGTGGTAGGCACCCTGCCTTACCGTGTTGGCGCACTGGTAAGCCCCAGCATCCCGCAGCCGCTGACCACCGTCTCGGACAACTCCACGATGTACGTTTACTTCTCCATGACCGAGAACCAACTGCTCTCCCTCGTCCGCCAATACGGCTCGATGGACAGCGCGCTGGTACAGATGCCCGACCTGCAACTCCGGCTGAACGACCAGTCCATCTATGAAGAGAAAGGCCGCATCGAGAGCATCAGCGGCGTCATTGACCGGCAGACGGGCACGGTGAGCGTCCGTGCGGTCTTCCCCAACAAGACCCGCCTGCTGCACAGCGGCGCGTCGGGCAGCATCCTGATGCCCAGCACGTACCGGGACTGCATCGTCATCCCGCAGGAAGCCACCGTGAAGCATCAGGACAAGATTCTGGTATATAAGGTGGTGGACGGGAAAGCCACCTCTACCTTGATACAAGTGGCCGACGTGAACGACGGGCGCACCTACATCGTGACAGGCGGCCTGGCCGTGGGCGACGAGATTGTGGCCAAGGGAGCCGGACTGATACGCGAAGGCATGCAAGTGAAGTAAGAAGGAGGACGCCGTATGAAAGGGAATATCTTCATCAAACGACCGATGGCAGCCTTTGCCATCTCGATATTGATTCTGATTATCGGAGTCATCTCGCTCGTCAGCCTGCCTGTCGAGCAATACCCGGACATCGCGCCGCCCACGGTGCAAGTGTCCGCCACCTACACGGGCGCCGATGCCGATGCGGTGATGAACAGCGTCATCATGCCGCTGGAAGAGAGCATCAACGGTGTGGAGAACATGATGTACATCAGCTCCACGGCCACCAATACCGGCTCGGCCACCATCACCATCTACTTCAATCAAGGCACCGACCCGGACATGGCGGCAGTGAACGTGCAAAACCGTGTCTCAATGGCAGAAGGTTTGCTGCCCGCCGAGGTAACACAAATCGGCGTGACCACCATGAAGCGTCAGACCAGCTTCCTGCAAATCAACTCGCTGACCAGCCCGGACGGACGGTATGACGAGAACTTCATCGCCAACTACCTCGACATCAACGTCATCCCCGAAATCAAGCGTATCCAGGGCGTGGGCGACGTGATGGAATTGGGCGACTCATACAGTATGCGTATCTGGCTCAATCCCGAACGGATGGCGCAATACGGTTTGCAGCCTTCCGACATCACGGCAGTCCTGGCCGAACAGAACCTCGAGGCCCCGACCGGCTCGCTGGGTGAAAGCTCGCCCAACGTATTCCAATATACGATGAAATACCACGGGCGATTAAAAGATATGACGGAATTCAACAACATCGTGGTGCGGGCCAATGCCGATGGCTCGGTGTTGCGCCTGAAGGACGTGGCCGGGGTGGAACTGGGGCGTGAGTCCTACGGCTTCCACGGCGAGGTGGACCAGCATCCGGGCGTGACATTCTTGGTCTTCCAAGTGGCTGGCAGTAATGCAACGGCAGTCAACGCCGCCATTACCGCCAAGATAGAAGAGATGAGCGAGCAGTTGCCCGAAGGCTTGGAGTTCGTGCAGATGATGAGCACCAACGACTTCCTCTTCGCCTCCATCCACAACGTGGTGGAGACCCTGGTCATTGCCATCATCCTGGTGATTCTCGTGGTGTACTTCTTCCTGCACGACTTGAAGAGCACGATTATCCCGTCCATCTCCATCATCGTGTCGCTGATAGGTACCTTTGCCTGCCTCGTGGCTGCCGACTTCAGCCTGAACATCCTGACGTTGTTCGCCTTGGTGTTGGCCATCGGTATTGTGGTGGACGATGCGATTATTGTGGTGGAGGCCGTGCAAGCCAAATACGACATCGGCTACAAGTCGCGTTACGAAGCCGCCCGCGACGGTATGGCTGATGTGTCCATGGCTGTCATCACCTGCTCCATCGTCTTTATGGCGGTGTTCATCCCTGTCTGCTTCATGGGCGGGACGTCGGGTGTGTTCTATACGCAGTTTGGCATCACTATGGCCACCGCCGTGGGTATCTCGCTTATCTCTGCCATGACGCTTTGCCCGGCCCTGTGCGCCATCCTGATGAAACCCTCGGACGGCACCAAGAGCCCGAAGAGTTTCAACGGACGGCTTCGCGCCGCCTACAATGCTTCGTACAACGCCCTCCTAGGCAAGTATAAGAAAGGGCTGATGTACGTCTTCCATCACCGCTGGCTGGTGTGGGGTTCACTGGCTGTGGCCATCATCCTGCTCATCTTCCTGATGAACACCACCAAGACGGGTTTGGTACCTCAGGAAGACCAAGGTACCATCATGGTGAATATCGGCACTTCGCCGGGCAATACATTGGTAGAGACGCAGAAGGTGGTGGCCAAGGTCAATCTTATCCTGGAAGAAACGCCCGAGATAGACCATTACAGCAGCGTGGCCGGTTATGGCCTGCTGTCCGGACAAGGCACGTCATACGGCACGGTCATCATCAAGTTGAAGCATTGGGACGAGCGCAAGGGCGACGACCACACCGCCGATGCCGTCATGGCAAGGTTGAACGCGCGATTTGCCCAAATCAAGGAGGCTAGCATTTTCTGCTTCCAGCCCGCCATGATTCCGGGTTACGGCATGGGCAACTCCATCGAACTGAACATGCAGGACAAGACGGGCGGCGACATGACGGCGTTCTACCAAAGCGTGATGCAATTCATTGGCGCATTGAACGAGCGGCCTGAAGTAGCCATGGCCTACACGACCTACGCAATGAATTACCCGCAGATAGCCGTTGAAGTGGATGCTGCCAAGTGCAAGCGTGCCGGGCTTGCGGCTACCGATGTACTGGATGCCTTGGGCACGTATTGCGGCGGCTCGTATGTGTCGAACTACAACCAGTTCGGTAAAGTTTACCGTGTAATGCTGCAAGCCTCGCCCGAATTCCGCCTGGACGAGCATTCGCTGGACAACATGTTCGTGCGCAACGGTACGGAGATGGCTCCCCTCAGCCAGTTCGTCACGCTGAAGGCTGTCCTCGGCCCGGAAATCGCCAACCGCTTCAACCTGTACAGCTCCATCACGGTGAATGTCAATCCGGCGGAAGGCTACTCGTCGGGACAGACACAGCAGGCCATTCAGGAAGTGGCCGGACAGATATTGCCCACGGGCTATGGTTACGAATACGGCGGCATGGCGCGTGAGGAAGCAGCCAGCGGCGGAGCGCAAACGGTCTTCGTCTACGCCATCTGCATCGTGCTCATCTACCTCATCATGGTCTGCCTCTACGAGAGCTTCCTCATTCCGTTGGCCGTCATCCTGTCCGTGCCGTTCGGCCTGTTGGGCTCGTTCCTCTTCGCGAAGCTGTTCGGGCTGGAGAACAACATCTACCTCCAGACGGGTATGATCATGTTGATTGGCCTGCTGGCAAAGACGGCCATCCTGATTACGGAATACGCCGTGGAACGTCGCCGCCGGGGCATGGGCATCGTGACTTCGGCTTATACCGCCGCCCAAGCCCGTCTGCGTCCTATCCTGATGACGGTGCTTTGCATGGTGTTCGGCATGTTGCCGCTGATGTTCTCCAGTGGTGCGGGTGCCAATGGTAACGGCTCACTGGCCACGGGCGTCATTGGCGGACTGGTGGTGGGCAGCTTCGCCCTGCTGTTCGTCACACCGGTGTTCTACATCGTATTCGAATACCTGCAAGAGAAGTTGCGCAAGCCGATGGAGATTGACCCCAGTCCCCAGGTTCTGCTGGAGGATCGGCGCAACGAGGAAGAGAAGAATGCGAAGAATAAATAGGAATTTAGTTTAGGCGCGGATTACGCGGATGGACGCGGATTTATTATTTGTATACTCAATGGAATTCAGCATTTTACAGTGAAAAGATTATCCGTGAAATCCGCGTAATCCGCGCCAAAAAACACCGATAAATTATCATTTAGCAACAGTACAATGAAGAAGATAATCCTACTGACCGCCGCCACCGCCCTCCTTTGCAGTTGCGGCATCTACAACCGATACCAACCCGTCGAGGCCGTGCCCGAAGACCTCTACGGCGAGTCGTTCTCCCAGACGGGAGACACCGCGAACTTCGGGAATACCGATTGGCGGGAAGTCTTCACCGACCCTGTCCTGCAAGGATTGATTGAACAAGGCTTGGCCAACAACACCGACTACCGCTCCGCCCAACTCCGCGTGGAGGAAGCCGAAGCCACCCTGCTCTCGGCCAAGCTCTCTTTCCTGCCCTCCTTCGCCTTGTCCCCTCAAGGCGGCGTGAGCAGCTTCGACGGGGGCAAGGCCACGTGGACCTACACTGTGCCCGTCACCGCCAGTTGGGAGCTGGACATCTTCGGGCGGATGCGCAACGCCAAAAAGCAGGCGCAGGCCCTCTATGCCCAAAGCCGGGATTACCAACAGGCCGTGCGCACGCAGCTCATCGCCGGCATTGCCAACACCTACTACACGCTGCTGATGCTGGACGAACAATTGGAACTCTCCCGCCAGACCGCCGAGGCTTGGAAGGAAACCGTGGCCTCCGCCCGCGCCCTGATGAATGCCGGGCAGTATGACGAGGCGGGCGTGTCGCAGATGGAAGCCACGTACTACAGCGTGCAGACTTCCATCCTCGACCTGGAGGAGCAAATCAACCAGGTGGAGAACAGCCTGGCCCTGCTCTTGGCCGAGACGCCGCGTGACTATCAGCGGGGCAAGCTCTCCGAACAAGTGATGGCCGAAGACTTCTCCGTGGGCATCCCCTTGCAGATGCTGGCCAACCGCCCCGACGTGCGCATGGCCGAGCATTCGCTGGAGGCCGCCTTCTACGCCACCAACCAGGCCCGTTCCAACTTCTACCCCAACCTCACGCTGAGCGGCACCGCAGGCTGGACCAACGATGCCGGGGCGATGATAGTCAATCCGGGCAAGTTCATCGCCTCCGCCGTAGGCTTGCTGGTGCAGCCGCTCTTCAACCGGGGACAGAACATCGCCAACCTCCGCATCGCCAAGGCGCAACAGGAGGAGTCCCGGCTCGCCTTCCAGCAAACCCTGCTCAACGCCGGGACGGAGGTGAACGAAGCCCTGGTGGCCTGCCAGACCAGCCGCGACAAGGCCAGTCTCTACGAGAAACAGGTGGAGGCCCTGCGCCGCGCCGAACGCAGCACCATGCTGAAGATGGACTACGGCAACAGCACCTACCTGGAGGTGTTGACCGCCCGCCAGACCCGCCTCAACGCCGAACTCTCGCAAGTGGCCAACCGCTTCACTGAGTTGCAGAGCGTGGTGAACCTCTACCAGGCATTGGGCGGAGGGCGCGAAGAATAACGACCTGAACCTTTACATACCCAAATGGGGAAACGGAACCCGCCGGATGCTTATTATCATGTTCGCTAATCTACTCTTCCATTTTTTTAAATACATCCAGAAGGGTTCTGTTTCCCCTTTTCTTACCCAACCATTTGATTATAAACTATGAACCACCCTGATTATACGTATGACAACGGGAAACTGTTCCTCTCCAGCCAATGGGAAGAACTGATGCAACGTACATCTTTCTTCCGCTTCGCCCTGTGCCTGCGGGGAGAGATGAAATTGCCAATCAACGACAACTTCCAGTACATTCAACGCGAACATCTCCTGGTACTCCCGCCCAACACTATCCAGTTAGACAATGCAGAAGCCAGTCCCGCCTTCCATTGCCTCTGCCTGGGAACATCACCTGCCTACCTGCAACAGATATTACCCATGGCGGACAACAACTGGGAGATAAAAATCTTGATAGAAAGCCATCCTGTCTTCCATCTTGCCTCAGACGAGGTAGAAAACATCTGCGATTACTACAAGATGCTGTGCCGGAGATCTGCGTCCCCTTCCCCCTTCCGCCGAAGTGAACTGGACGCCTTGGTCACAGCCTTCTTCTACACCATAATGGGCATCGTCAAACGGGAAGTGACGCACACGCCACGCTCTTTTACTGCCAAGGAATACCTCTTCAAGGATTTCATCGAACTGATTACATCCTTGCATCCCAAACCCAGGCGGGTGGAATATTACGCCGACAAGCTATGCGTCTCGGCCAAATATCTCTCACATGCTTGCAAGAGTTGCGGAGGACAAACAATCACAGAGTTCATCGACCGCTATGTGTTGAAAGACATCGAATACCTCCTGACGCACACCAGCATGAGCATTAAGGAAATCAGCGTCGAACTGGACTTCCCCAACCTGTCATTCTTCGGGCGATACGTCAAGAAACACCTGGGCTATTCGCCCCGGGAATACCGTGAAAGGATTGTAAGGCAAAGCCAAGATTAACGATACAACGCATTCTCCTCCGTCGTCTCTATCCCCTCCATCCGGTCGACATAAGGCAGCACGCGCGTGGCAAACAGCAGGCGCCCCAGGTTAAATTCGTCGAAAGCCGGGTCTGAAGGGTCAAAGCTGCTGACGTGCACGTCGCCCTGCGAATGGATGAAACGCTTCTCGCCGACATAGATGGCTACATGCACCACCCTGTCGCCCTGCCCGTCCGTGCCTTTCCGCCCGAAGAAGAGCAAGTCTCCGGGCCGGAGGTTGGAAAAATCCGGGGCAATCTCCAGCCGCTCCCCCACCCGGGCCTGCTGGGAGGCGTCGCGCGGAAGAATCATGTCGTGCATAAAAAAGACCGTACGCACAAAGCCGCTGCAATCGACGCCCTTCGACGACGTGCCCGCCCACAGGTAGGGAACACCCATCAGCGTATAGGCCGTGGCTATGACGGCAGACGCATCCCGCTCCACCGAACGGCGCCATTCGTCCTCGGGGCGGGCAATGGACTGGCGAATGTAGCCTGTGCGCCCGTCGGGATAAGAGACGCAATAGAACTCTCCTTCCGTGCCTTCCAGTTTCAGGCGGTTGCCCGCCACGACATCCGAGACGGTCTGCGAAGCCCCATCGGGCCGGGTATGGACAAAGCCGTAGTGCGCGGTGACGACCACCTTGCGGGCGTGGTTCCAGGCGGACAACCCTGTTTCCGTCACACGGCAAACAGCAGCCGGATGCACCCAGGCGATGTAACAGTCGGGCGTCTGGACGCGGTACCAATTGTCGCGTTGCAACACGCGCACCGGCATCCCCAGCAATCCCTGCGTGACCATCTCGGAAGCGAAATCGGGCTCACGGTGCAGGTTGGCGACAGACAAGTCCAGGATGCCGTACGTCTCCCCGCCAAGGGTCGCCGTGTCTGGCAAGACCCGCAGGCAGTCCATACAACGGTAGCCCCGGGCGGAAAGCCCTTGCAACAAGGCGTCGTGGGCCTGCGCCGAGGTCGTGACGCCGCGCAGCATCACGTCCTTGCCCGCAAAGGCATATTGCACGTCGAACAAGGCCACCCGCCCGTCGGGCGCGAAGATATGCTTCAAGCTATCGGCCAATTGCTTCACCCCGGGCGGCACTTCCGAACCGTCGGCCGCCCTCATCCGCCCCCCTCCAAGAAGCAGGACGAGGCATGGTAATAAGAAGATTTTAAAATCAATACCTTTAACCGTAACCATAACAGATTTATTCATGTCACAACCATGTTGTTTATCGTTTACGGTGCAAAGGTATTGATTTTCTGCCATTACCCACCCAAAAGGCGGACTTTTTTCGTCCCATCGGAACCGAAGGGCGGCGCAGCCAATTGCAAGCCGGGTGTGCCGGGTATCAGGATTTTAATCCGATTACTGCGGATAAGATGTTAAGCGGATTGAAAATCCTTATACTCATGACTGACGGATGGCATATCCGCCGGGGCGGAGGAGGTTATTCCAATGGATAAAGATTGTTCTTTACCAAATCATAAAAAGCATTGACAAGCTGTCGGGCATTGGGGTTGTCCCGATGCATGAACAAAGATACATACAGCACGTAATCATCCGTAGCTGACGAAGCATCGTATTTCCGTATGCTTCCATCGTTGTATTGCATGAACCAACGGGAGAACAACATTTCACGTTTCTGCTCTTTCCCGTCAAGATTGTCGCATATCATAATCATAGCATTCTCGTTCCGGCTGAAGAACTGCCGCAAGATATGGATAACTGTCAGCGCGATGCGTTTGTCTATGGGATGGGGAGTGTCTTGCTCCGGCTCGATATTGAACGTATAGACGTTGGCAAAATCCGGATGGTAACAAGAATAATCAAGGAAATAGGCATGGTAGGTGATGCCATGCCTTGTCGTGAAAGAGTAGGTCAAATCCGCTTCTTCCGCAATCTTATAAGGGTGTAGCGAATTTGATTCCACGTTGTTTAGCCAGTTTTTTCAAGTCTTCGCCTTTCTGAATGCAACGGCGAATAGCGCGTTTGTCCTCCAACATGCGCTGGAAGATGTTTGCCTTTTCTTTTATCACATTCTTCTTATTCATAAGCTAATACTTTGTTCCGATGGCAAAGATAGTGTAAATTAAGTACAGGACAAAATAAACTTGTTTATTTTTCGTGCCGAAATGCAGCCCATCTCATTAAAGGGTATTTGTTCATAGCATTACGCGGCCTGCGATGCAGCCGCCGGGCGGGTGTGCGGGGCGGCTGCAACCAAATTCCGCCTTAGCCCAACGGATTTTCCGTCTCGTCCTCGCCCGGCTCGGTGGCAGTGCCGCCGCCCGTGGAAGCCTTCACGGCGCTGCGGTCGATGCTCAACTCTACCGCATTGGCGGCATCGCGCATCTTCTGCTTGGGGGTGAAGACGATTTTCGGGGTTTTGAGGGCGTTCTTCACGTCGCCTTCGGACAGCGAGGTCTCGCGCACGATGCGCTCGATGAGCATCTTGTTCGTGAAATACTGTTCTGTCTTGGGCTGGGCGAAATACACCGTCTGCCCCTTGCGCGTGCCTATCGG
>CASEKR010000064.1 GCA_949288585.1 uncultured Bacteroides sp.
GCCCCAAGTAAAATGCCGTTTTGTAATATACTGAGGAACAGCGGAATATAGATGCTTAAGTTCGGCGGGTACACTGGTGGTTTCTTACGTCGGAATGCACCAGCAAGAGGTTGATATTCAACCGAATATGACTATCCGCATGAAGACCAACGCGGAGTTGCTGGACGAAGTGATGGTCGTGGCGTATGGTACGGCGAAGAAGTCGGCGTTCACGGGTTCGGCTGCGGTGATGCACTCCGATGAAATCAATAAGATACAGACTTCCAACGTTGCTAACGCATTGGAAGGCAAGGTAGCAGGTGTGCAGTTGAACAATCCTTCCGGACAGCCAGGCGCTACGAGCCCCTCCATCCTTATCCGTGGTATCAGTTCTATCAACGCCGGCAATTCCCCGCTGATCATCCTGGACGGCTCGCCTTATGAGGGCGACCTGAACAACATCAGCACGCAGGATATCGAGTCGATGACGGTATTGAAGGACGCAGCTTCCAACGCTTTGTATGGTGCACGCGGCGCTAATGGTGTGATTATCATCACAACCAAGAAGGGAACTTCGGGCAAGGCCACTGTGACAGTGGATGCCAAGTGGGGTTCCAACTCGCGCGCTGCACGGGACTACAATTACATCACGGACCCGGCACAATATTATGAAATGTATTACGGCGCATTGAAGAGCTACTTCATGAGCCAGGGCGACAGCGAAGCGACTGCCCATGCCAAGGCCAACACCAACATGCTCGGCACGGGCGACTATGGTCTGGGCTACAATGCTTATACGATACCCGACGGGCAATACCTGATTGGTACCAACGGCAAGTTGAACCCCAACGCCACGCTGGGCAACATTGTCAATTACAAAGGCCAGGATTACTTGATCCGCCCGGATGACTGGTTGGACGAAGCCTATAAGAACGGCTTGCGCCAGGAATATAATGTAAGCATTTCTGCCGGTACGGACAAGTCGTCGTTCTACGCTTCTATCAGCTATCTGAACAACGAAGGTATCACGGAGAAATCCGACTACGAGCGCCTGACCGGGCGTCTGAAAGCCGACTACCAGGTGAAGGAATGGTTGAAGGTGGGCGCCAACATGTCGTACACCCATTTCGATATGAACTCGCTGAGCGAAGACGGTGCTTCCAACTCTTCGGGAAACATCTTTGCCTATGCCACGCAGATTGCCCCTATATATCCTTTATATATACGCGACGGGCAGGGCAACATCATGAAGGACAGCAACGGCTTCACGATGTATGACTTCGGTAACAAGGACAATGCCGGGCTGACCCGTCCCTTCTTGAGCGGTTCCAACCCTTACGCCGCCAACCTGCTGGATACGAACAACTACGAGGGTAACGCCATGACGGCAACAGGCTTCGCGGAAATCCGTTTCCTGAAAGACTTCAAGTTTACGTGGACCAGCGGCGTGGCCATCGACGAGACCCGCGCCAACCTGTACACCAATCCTTATTACGGACAGTATGCTTCGTCCAACGGTATCGCCACGAAGCAGCACAGCCGCCAGTTGGCTTACAACCACCAGCAAATCCTGAACTGGAAGCGCAGCTTCGGACAGCACAACGTGGACGTCATGCTGGGACACGAATCGTTCCGTTACAAATACTACGAACTGTATGCCAGCAAGTCCAACTCTTTCGACCCGGCCAACATCGAACTGGCCGGCGCCATCACCAACGTGAGCAGTTCTTCGGCCACGTCCGATTACAACACGGAAGGTTACTTCGGCCGCGTGCAGTATGACTTCAACGAGAAGTATTTCCTCTCCGGTTCTTACCGCCGCGATGCATCTTCGCGCTTCCACCCGGACAACCGCTGGGGTAACTTCTGGTCGGCCGGCGCAGCATGGATCATTTCCAAGGAAGACTTCTTCAATGCCGACTGGGTAGACATGTTGAAGCTCAAAGCCTCTTACGGTTCGCAGGGTAACGACAACATCGGCGACTACCGCTACATCAACACCTATACCATCGTCAACTCGGGCGGCAGCCCCGCCGCACTGCCCAACACGATGGGTAACAAGGACATCACTTGGGAAACCAACGGCAACTTCAATGCCGGTATCGACTTCGAACTCTTCAACGGCCGCTTCACCGGTACGATGGAATACTTCTACCGCAAGACCACCGACATGCTGTTCAGCTTCCCGCTGGCTCCTTCGTTCGGCTACACGTCTTACTTTGCCAATGTGGGCGACATGCGCAACCGGGGCTTTGAACTGGACTTCAACGTTACTCCCATCAAGACCAACGACCTGACGTGGGACATCCGCTTGAACCTGACGCAGTATAAGAACAAAATCACGTACTTGCCCGAAGAGCGCAAGACGATGGTGGTAGACGGCGTGCCGGGTTACAGCAGCGGCAACTATTACTACGGTGAAGGCGAAGCTTTGTACACCTTCCGCCTGAAGAAGTATGCCGGCGTGAACGAAAACGGCGAATCGGTTTGGTATAAGAACGTGACCGACGACAACGGCAACGTGACCGGCATGACCACGACCAGCGCGTATGAAGACGCCGACTACTACCTGTGCGGCACGGCCCTGCCCGACGTGTACGGCGGTTTCGGCACCAGCCTCAGTTACAAAGGCTTCGACTTCTCGATTGACTTCACCTACCAACTGGGCGGACAAGTCTACGACGGTGACTACGCCAGCATGATGGCTTCGCCCACGGCCGACTTGAAGGGTACCAACTTCCACGCCGACTTGCTCAATTCGTGGAGCCCGGAGAATACGGGCAGCAATATTCCCCGCTTCCAGTTCAACGACATCTATTCGACCAGTGCTTCCGACCGCTTCCTGACAAGCGCGTCCTACCTGAGCCTGCAGAACATCAATCTGGGCTACACGCTGCCTTCGTCCATCACGCGGAAGATGCAAATCGAGAAGATTCGCGTGTACGTGACTGCCGACAACATCTGGTATTGGTCGAAGCGCCAGGGTCTTGACCCGCGCCAGAGCATCACGGGTTCTGCGACAAGCTCCTACTATTCGCCGATGCGCACCATTTCGGGAGGTATTACTTTAACATTCTAAACTCAAACCAAGCATAGAACGATATGAAAACAAATCTATATAAAATCTTAGCGGGAGTCTGCCTCTCTTCGTCGCTGGTGATGACCACTGGCTGTATAGAGGAGACGTTCCCCACCAGCGTAGCAACGGAAGACCAACTGATGGGTTCGGACATGGCCACGTCGGCCATGCTGTGGGCCATGCCGGGCGTCCTCAACCAATACGCTACAATCGCTGATTCTTACCACTGGGACTGGGGCTACGGCTCCATCATGCACGTCCGCGACGTCCTGACGGAAGACATGGCCGTGGCCAGTTCGGGTTACGACTGGTACACCGACTGGGAGCAGAACAACCACCAGGGCGAGAGCAACATCTATCCGCAATTCATCTGGAATTACTACTGGCAGGCCGTGCTGACCACCAACAAGCTGATTGGCGCACTGGATGTAGAGACGGCTTCCGACGCGCAGATGGGTTACCTGGCCGCTGCCCATGCTTTCCGCGCCATGTTCTACCTTGACATGGCCCGCATGTTCGAGTTCCTGCCCAACAAGAAGACAAGCGCGCCCAACGTGGAAGGCCTGACGGTGCCCATCGTGGACGAGAACACGACCGAGCAGGACGCCCGCAACAACCCGCGCGTCAGCCGCGAGAAGATGGCAGAATTTATCCTGTCTGACCTGGACTTCGCCGAGGAGCACATCGGCAAGCTGGAAGAGACGTCCAAGACCCTGCCCCACCTGGCAGCCGTCTACGGTCTGAAAGCCCGCCTCTACATGTGGCTGGAAGAATATGGAAGCGCACAGACGTATGCCGAGCAAGCCATCACGGCTTCCCAAATGTCGCCCATGACGGAAGACCAGTGCCTGAACACGTCGAGCGGCTTCAACAACATCAGTTGCTGGATGTGGGGTTCGCAGATGGTGGCCGAGGACAACGTCGTGCAGACCGGTATCCTGAACTGGGCTTCGTGGATGAGCAACGAGACTTCCTTCGGATACTCCGGACAGGCCCCGTTCATCCAAATCGGCAAGAGCTTGTATGACCGCCTGAGCGACACGGACTTCCGCAAGAAGATGTGGAAAGCGCCCGAAGGCGAGATGCTGGACGGCGAAACGGAGTTCCTGACGTCGGCATCGTTCGGATACTTCGGCGACCGCCTGCCGGAATATGCTTCCGTCAAGTTCCGCCCGGCCGAAGGCAACTGCGACGACTATACCGTAGGTGCCGCCACGGCCTATCCGCTGATGCGCGTGGAAGAGATGTACTTCATCCGGATAGAAGCTGCCGCCCAGCAGGGCAACGCCCAGGCGCAGACGATGCTGGTTGACTTCATGCAGCAGTACCGCGACCCGGACTACGTGGTCAACCTCTCGGGCGACGAACTGATAGACGAAATCGTCTTCCAGAAGCGCATCGAACTGTGGGGCGAAGGCCAGACTTTCTTCGACGTGAAGCGCCTGAACATGCCGGTAACCCGTGGCTACGAGGGCACGAACTTCTCGGATGCCGCCCGCTTCAACACCGACGGCCGCCCGGCCTGGATGAACATCTGCATCGTGCAGACGGAGAAGAACAACAACGCAGCCCTCATCGGCTTCGAGAACCCCGACCCGAGCGGCACGGAAACGCTGTGGGTAGACCCCTCGCAGTCCGATGACGACGGAGAGGAAGAATCCGGCGAAGGCGAATAAACAAGTTAACAGAAAACACATTAAAGATAAACAACGATTATGAGAAAAATAAATGCTTTACTGCTTGCACTGGTGAGCCTCGTCACGCTGACGTGGACATCGTGCACCGACACCGTGGATTACACGCCGGCAGGAGGCGTGGAGGGAGCCGGTGTCTATTTCCCGACTTCCGTGCGTACGTCCTATGAACTGGAAGGAGAAGAAGGCGTCACCGAACTGGAAGGCACCATCACGCTGGCCGTGATGCGTACCGACAGCGTGGGCGCGCTGGATGCCGCGCTGAACGTTACCTTTAGCGAAGGTGGGGAGAGCGTCTTCACTGTTCCGTCCACTGTCAGCTTTGCCGACGGGAAGAACACTTCCAGCATGACCATCGAATACAGCCACCTGAAGCAAGGACCCATTTACAACATCACGCTGACTTTTGCCGAAGGGACGCCCTACTCCAACTCGACGCTGACGCTGACGGTTGGTTGGCCGGAAGAAATTGAGTACGAATGGGAAGTAGTCAGCGAGAACGCCATCTACGCAGACAACCTGTTCTCTATGTACGGAGCCACAACTTATGAGATTACCGGCATTACCGTAGAAAAAGCCAAAGACTATGAGTTATATCGTTTCAAGAGTCCTTATAATAATGAATATATGACCTATATGTGGGGCGAACCAAACCTTTTCCCCAGCGACTTCGAATATCCATATATCATTATTGACGGCGAAACCTACGAAGGTAAATACTACATCGCCCCGACGGCTTTGGGCTTTAAGATGACAGACGGTGAAGGCGTAAGCTTTGACGAAAGTTGGAACACGTTCGGTTCCATTGCTGGCAACTTGTCAACAGGAAGCGGACCGATAGGACCGGATGATACGACTTACCCGCTGGGTTCATACGATTCGAAGAAGAAGTTGTTCGACCTCGGTGCTGTTTATCATAACTTGGGTGGCTATGGATTCTTTATTTTGAATGCCGGAACCTTTACCCTGGCCCTCGACCCGGCTTTGCTGAACCCCGACTACGACCGCGACTACACGTGGAAAGACGTGCCCGAAGCAACCGGCCTCTTTACTTCTGAGTTGACCGGCCAGGAATGGTCGCAAGCCATCCAGCAGTCGAATGAAGACCCGACATTCTTCCGCATGCCCAACCTGTACTCGGGAGCCGAGAAGGCGCACTTCTACTTCCACGTAGATATGGAAACGGGCGCCGTGACCATCCCCAGAGGACAAGACACGGGCCTGACGACGTTCGGCAACCAGGTATTGGTGGAAGGCACGCCCAACCGTTCTTCGTATGACACCGCACAGGGCATCCTGACGCTGGGCCTCACGTTCTACCTGGCCGACGAGGACGGCAAGAACGTGGCCGACCTGCAAGAGGTTTCCGAGAGATTCCTGTGGGGCCAAGAGAGCGAACTCGACCTGCTGCAACAAGGCACAGCCATCACCGACTACGTAGGCTACTGGTTGCCCACCATCAGCAACGGCTCCGACGGCGGACAGATTCTGGCAACCGTCAAGCAGGTGAACGAAACGACCCTGTCCGTACAAGGCTTGACGGGAGGCTTGCTGGGCGACTATGACGACACGATATACCTGACTTACGACGAATCGACGGGCTGGGTTCGCTTCGACTTCCAGCAAGTGACCAGTATCCAGGGTTATACAAGTGTTGTAGCCGTATTTAACACTTCGAGCAACCAACTCTCGAGTGAAGGATTGTACGGCGGTATCAACCGTGCCGGTAACCTGCAGTTCGTGAATGACGCCATGAACCAAGGCAAATACGATGCCATGATGTACTTGTACAATCCGGATGGTTCTGGTTACTATTCCATGACCGGCTATTGGACTAACCTGGAATGGGCTCCTTACAGCGCAAGCACGAGCGCCGTGCCGGCCAGCTTCGACCAAGTCACGTTCGGCAACTTCCAGAAGGTTGAGCAAGGCTTCGTTCCGCGCCGCACGTACAAGACGGAACTGAACATCCAGCCCAAGCCCCGCACGAACCGTGCGAACGGCACGAACAGCGTGACCTTCGACGCCAGCCTGCTGGGCGGCATGGACACGACGTTCAGCCTGGCACGCTGAGGCATATATTTCTCTTAGCAAACGCGGATTACGCGGCTGCCACGGACTCCCCCAGTCTGTGGCTCCCGCGCAATCCGCGCCTTTTTTTGCCCAAAGGTGCCACTCGCTTTCCACAGGTGGCACCTTTTGTTCCACCGGCGGAAACCAAGAGTTCCACCGCCGGAAACAAGAGGTTTCTCCCAGGGAAACCCAGTGTTCCAACGGGGTGAGCCACGCTCCCCCACGGCGGAAGAAGGACGGGGCAAAGTGTTCCGGGCGCAAATAGTAGCTGGAAAACGGATTTTTCGTATATTTGCCGCACCGTATTACAAGAAAAGGAACAAAAGAATATGGCAATGAAAGAATTTGTAATATCCGAGGCCAAGGTGGAGACCGCCGTACTGGTGGGCCTCGTCACCCAGACGCAGAACGAGCGCAAGACCGAGGAATACCTGGACGAACTGGCCTTCCTGGCCGAGACCGCCGGGGCGCAGGTGGTGAAACGCTTCACGCAGAAGCTGGACCAGCCGAACTCCGTCACCTACGTGGGCAAGGGCAAGCTGGACGAGATAAAGGCATACATCGACGCCGAAGAGGAAGAGGAGCGCGAGGTGGGCATGGTCATCTTCGACGACGAACTGTCCGCCAAGCAGATACGCAACATCGAAGGCGCGCTGAAAGTGAAGATACTGGACCGCACGTCGCTCATCCTCGACATCTTCGCCATGCGCGCCCAGACGGCCAACGCCAAGACGCAGGTGGAACTGGCGCAGTATAAATACATGCTGCCCCGCCTGCAAAGGCTGTGGACGCACCTCGAACGCCAGGGAGGCGGCTCGGGCGCCGGCGGCGGAAAGGGTTCGGTGGGATTGCGCGGCCCGGGCGAGACGCAGCTCGAAATGGACCGGCGCATCATCCTGAACCGCATGGCCCTGCTGAAGCAACGCCTGGCGGAGATTGACAAACAGAAGAGCACGCAGCGCAAGAACCGAGGGCGGCTCATCCGCGTGGCCCTCGTGGGATACACCAACGTGGGCAAGTCGACGCTGATGAACCTCATGGCCAAGAGCGAAGTATTCGCGGAGAACAAACTGTTCGCCACGCTGGACACCACCGTCCGCAAGGTCATCATCGACAACCTGCCCTTCCTGCTCAGTGATACCGTGGGCTTCATCCGCAAGCTGCCCACCGACCTGGTGGACTCCTTCAAGTCGACGCTGGACGAGGTGCGCGAGGCCGATTTGCTCCTGCACGTGGTAGACATCAGCCACCCAGACTTCGAGGAACAGATAGAGGTGGTGAACAAAACCCTGGCCGACATCGGCGCGGCAGGCAAGCCGATGATGATTGTCTTCAACAAGATAGACGCCTACACCTACGTCCGGAAGGCGGAGGACGACCTCACGCCGCGCACCAAGGCCAACTGGACGCTGGAGGAACTGATGCAGACCTGGATGGCGAAGATGGCGGGCGACTGCCTCTTCATCTCCGCCAAGCAGCGGACGAACATCGAGGAACTGCGCCGCGTGGTCTACCAGCGCGTCCGCGAACTGCACGTGCAGAAGTATCCGTACAACGACTTCCTGTACCAGACGTATGAGGAGGAGTAAATAGGAATTTATAAGTTGACAAGGGGACGAGTTAACGAGGCAACAAGGCCTGTTAGTAAACAGATTTACAAGTAGTGAACCCTGTCCTCGTAGCCTTGTTAACTTGTCAACTCGTCAACTAAATTATCATTTAACCGCATAATCATGGATTACCGAAAACTAAGCAAAGAAGAAGTCGCCCGCCTGCAGGCTCAGTCCTGCCTGGCCGACGACTGGGAGAGAGTATGCGTCGCAGAAGGCTTCACGACGGAGTATGTACACCACACGCGCTTCTCGGGCGACGTCCGTCTGGGCGTGTTCGAGGGCGAGTTCACCCTGCCCGGGGGCATCAGGAAGCATTCGGGCCTGCGCCACGTGACGCTGCACAACGTATCGGTGGGCAACGACTGCTGCATCGAGAACATCCAGAACTACATCGCCAACTACGAGATTGGCGAGCACACGTTCATCGAGAACGTCGACCGCATCCTGGTGGACGGCGTGTCGACCTTCGGCAACGGCGTCGAAGTGTCCGTGCTCAACGAGACGGGCGGCCGCGAGGTGGCCATCAACGACAAGCTGTCGGCCCACATTGCCTACATCATGGCCCTCTACCGCCACCGCCCGGCGCTGACGGCGCGGCTGAAGGAAATCACGGACTTCTACGCCCGCAAGCACGCCTCGGACCGGGGCACCATCGGCAGCCACGTGACCATCCTCAACACGGGCAGCATCAAAAACGTGCGCATCGGCGACCACTGCCGCATCTCGGGCGCAGGACGGCTGTACAACGGCAGCATCAACAGCAACGAGGCGGCCCCGGTGCACATCGGGCAGGGCGTCGTGTGCGAAGACTTTATCATCTCCAGCGGCTCGCACGTGGACGACGGGGCGATGCTGACGCGCTGCTTCGTGGGGCAGGCCTGCCGCCTGGGGCACGGCTACTCGGCTTCGGAGTCGCTGTTCTTCAGCAACTGCCAGGGCGAGAACGGCGAAGCGTGCGCCATCTTTGCCGGGCCGTTCACCGTGACGCACCACAAGTCGACGCTGCTCATCGCGGGCATGTTCTCGTTCATGAACGCCGGCTCCGGCTCCAACCAGAGCAACCACATGTACAAGCTGGGGCCCATCCACCAGGGGACGCTGGAGCGCGGGGCGAAGACTTCGTCGGACTCCTACATCCTGTGGCCAGCCAAGGTGGGGGCGTTCTCGCTGGTGATGGGACGGCACGTCAACCATGCGGATACGTCGAACCTGCCGTTCTCCTACCTCATCGAACAGCAGAACACGACCTACTTGGCGCCGGGCGTCAACCTGCGCAGCGTGGGCACCATCCGCGACGCGCAGAAGTGGCCGAAGCGCGACGGGCGTACCGACCCGCACAAGCTGGACTACATCAACTACAACTTGCTCAGTCCGTACACGGTGCAGAAGATGTTCAAGGGGCGGGAAATCCTGCTGGCCCTGCGGCACGCGTCGGGCGAACTGTCGGACATCTACTCATACCACAGCGCGAAAATCCGCAACTCGGCCTTGGTGAAGGGCATCGGCTTCTACGAAACGGCCATCCACAAGTTCCTGGGCAACTCCGTCATCAAGCGGCTGGAAGAGACGCGCTTCCGGACGGACGAGGAAATCCGTACCCGCCTGCGCCCGGACACGCCCATCGGCAGCGGCGAGTGGGTGGACATCTCCGGCCTCATCGCCCCGAAGAGCGAGATTGACCGCCTGCTGGACGCCATCGAGCGGGGCGACATCAACCGCCTGAAGGACATCAACGCCGAGTTCGAACGGATGCACCGGAATTATTACACCTACGAATGGACGTGGGCATACGAGCGGCTGGAGGAGTTCTACGGTGTGAACCCGGAGAAAATGACGGCAAAGGATGTCATCCGCATCGTGGAGAAATGGAAGGAGGCCGTCGTCGGGCTGGACCGGATGCTGTACGAGGATGCGCGCAAGGAGTTCTCGCTCGCTTCGATGACGGGCTTCGGGGCCGACGGCTCGCGCTTAGAGAAGGAGCAAGACTTCGAGCAGGTGCGCGGCGACTTCGAGAGCAATCCGTTCGTCACGGCCGTGCTGAAACACATCGAGGTGAAGACGGCTCTCGGCAACGAACTGATTGGAAGAATGAAACAGGTTGAGGGATAGGCTGAAAAAAGAGGGTGTATCAGAATGAGTTTTGACTATCGTTTTGCTCTGTCATTCTGAACATAGTGAAGGATCTCCTGCTGACTGTTGCTTGCGGGAGATGCTTCACATGCGTTCAGCATGACAGTTTGATAGCAACGCTCATTTTTGATACACCCTCATGCCTAAAAAAATCCGTACGGATTTTCTTTTATTCCCTTGTGCCGTCCAGCCTAATGATGCGCACGTTGTCAAAACAAACATTGAGTAACATCGGCGTGGACGTATAGTTGTGGTCCATCAGGCGTATCTGCTTGATGCCGGAGGCCACGATGTCGGCATACGTTTTGCCTGCATAAAGCGGGAAGTAGCTCATGGGGAGCACAGCACGATACCAACGGTTGAGCGGCGTCTCGCCATCGGCATCCTGCAGGACAGGCTCATAGTAGTCGTTGACGCCATAGTCCCAGTTGGCCCATTCGGTGTTGCCCTCGTTGGTCTCAAGCAGATAATGGATGAACGCAGAAGCCACGAAAGGCGCGTCAATGTTGTAGACCTCGACAGCCAGGCAGACCTCCTCGGCAGGCGTGTCTGCCGGGATAAGGTCATAACCGGGCAAGACAAAAGGCGATGCAGCATCGTCATATTTCCAATAAATCATCGTCCCCCACCAATTACTGCCGTTGTCTTGCACGTTGATAAGGCCGAAGTTGCCGTCCGACGTATAGGGCGGATTGACGCCATCGGCCGAAAGGAAGGTGGCATTCGGAGCCCATCCGTTGTCCACGCCCCGTCCGTCAAAGTCCAGAAGCACGCTCTCCCGTTGCCAGAAAGTGAGCGATGCTTCGCCGCCGGGTGTCACAACAGTCAGTTCGGCCGACTCGCCGACGGGCACAGCCTCCATGATGAAGACAAGCTGGTCCTCACTCTCGGCCACTTCCAGTTGGCCGCCGGGAATGACCACATCGGCATACCTCACCTCTTCCACCTGAATAAAGTTGGCACCCTGCAAGACAACCGGTTCACCCGGCACAGGCATGTCAGAAGAAATGCCCATGATACGCGGGGCGGGCGGCAGCTTGGCATATTCGGCATAAGCAAAGCCTGCCTCACACTCCACCACCAGCAGACCGGCATCGTAGGGCAACGAAGGCAACGTAAACTCGATGAGGGACTCGGTGATGTACTCCTCCGTCGATTCATCTTGGTAACGGTTCTGCGTGACGGTATAATCGGTAACCTCGACCTGCGTGCCGCCCATGTCTTCCAAGTCGTCCAGTTCCTCAAGTTCTTCCAGGCTGATGTCGGTGAAAAATACCCGTAAGATATCCACAAGATTCTCCCCATAGAATTGCAACTTGTCTCCGGCCACGCGAGGATAAGCGCCTGCCACGCGCTGCCCTATCGGCCCTGGGCTGAGAACCTTGAAGGCATAGGTAGCCACGCCGTTGACAGTCTCCACTCGGATCTCATCCTTCAGCGCCTCATCCCACGGGGTAAGGACAAAACCGTCAGACTCGCTGGGTATGGTGACGATAATGCTGTGGTCTGTATTCTGCGTCGAATTGAAATAAACGTCCTGATCATTGATATAAACATGTATCGCCCTTTGGAGATTACGCCCCATAATGGCCAAAAGCGTTCCCGGATAAGCTTTGTTGAAAGTGCTATCCGCCAGTTCCGGATCTGGCACCCGTACGTGGGTAATAACAGGAACGCCACCCTCGCCTTCATTCTTTTGGCAAGCGATGAAACAGAGTTGCAGGAAGATTGTCAATAAGGCCAGCCTGCCGATGTGGCCGAGTATTCTATTTTTTATAATCATGATTTGGAAAAGTTTTAAATGGTTAGGTAATCAGATGCCTTCGCTCTCACCAAAGTCATAAGGTTGTGGTTCCTGGCTTAGGTACGGATTCTGCAAGACATCGGCTTCGGGATAAGGCATGAAAACGCTTTCTGCGGTGACTACCACAGGGATAATGCCACCCTCGTCAGCCCAATGGCGGATATCGAAAACATACCCGTCATCTACGGTCTCTATCAACTCCCCATCCTTGTCGCGGATACCGTCACTCCAATAAGTTTTCTCTTCAGCGGTGCCCACGCCTGAGGTCGCCTCGGGAAAGGTATAACGGAAAATACCATCTTCCTCCGGATTCTCATTCAGTTCAATGTCACCCTCCGTAAATTGCAGGCCACGATACTGCTTATTATTGAAATAATCCAGCATATAATCGGGTCTCCAACGAAACCAGGTTACCATATCAAACCAGTTACAATACTCCATACAAAACTCTACACGCCGTTCGCGGATGATGTCCTCGAAGGTTATACGCGATTTTGTGGGCACTCCCGCACGGGTACGTATGGCATTGAAACATTCCAGGCCATAACCGCCGGACAATTCTGCATTGTTACCTAAGGCCGCCTCGGCGCAAGTCAGATAGACATCAGCCAGGCGGATGATGTAGGTATTCAGTGGCGATGCCATTTGTGCCAACTGACCGTCCACGTCTTCCTTGCTGCCTACGACTCCTTTCTTGAGTTGAATCCACTTCTTTGTATAAGTATAGCCACCATGAGCAGACTTGATGTAGTCATAATGACAACCTTCAGTAAAGAAGGTCGCTTTCAAGCGTTTGTTCTTCTCCGCAGGTTCATCATTGTAAAGTTGGAGCATATCGATGGAAGCAGCCAGGTTTCCCCCCCAGCAGTTGACATCGCACACTTCGGAGAAAGAGACGTCAGAAAGTATGGCGTTACACTCGCCCCACCCTCCTGTTATAGGAGATGCCCACTTCATGGCCAGCAGCGTCTCGGCATTGTCATTAAATTGGTATTTGAAAAGGTCTTCGTAATCAATCAGGCTGGCACCGCTGTTCTCTATCACATCCCTGCACAGTTCAATGCACTCATCCAGATCTGCTTGATCACGCGTGCCGCCCTTGTTCCAACCCGAACGTGCCAACAGAGCCTTGGCCAACAATGCCTTGGCTGCATAACGGGAGGCACGTCCGTCGCTACCAAGTTCAGGCAAAAGTTCGGCAGCCCGTCGGAAATCGCGGATGACAAACCGTAAAACATCTTCCTCGGGATTCAACGGACGGTTGGGCGACAACACCACCTGGTCGTTGTCTTCGAAGAGGATAGTCGGTCCCCAGATGCGCAACATATAGAAGTAGGAGGTTCCGCGCATCAAATAAGCCTCACCCATGGCTTGATTACGGACTCCCGCGCTCACCTCGGAACCGACGTTGTAGGTCAAGTCATGCAAAATAGAGTTGGACATCGTTACGACGGTGAATAACGACGACCAAGCCTGCAGCACTTCCGGCGTCAAAGCCGTCGTCTGGAAACGGGCAAACTCAGGACCAACATAAGGATTCCATGCATCGTTGGCACGATAACTGCCAATGCTGATCAAAGCACGACGATTGAAGTTGAACCATGCCCGGTTGTACAGAGACATTCCAGCCTTGAGTACCGCTTCGTCAGAGGTATAAAAACTTTCTCCAGTGTAATTGCTCGTGGGATATCTTTCCAAGAAGTCGTCTGAGCAACTTCCGGACAGCAAAGTAAACCCCAAGAGCCCTATGGCGATTTTTTTCTTACTCAATGTTTTCATATCGGTAATTTGTTTAGATATTAAAAATTCATTTTAAGACCTATATTAAAAATGCGCTGAGACGGATAGCGAGAATTATCCAAACCCATCAGAATGACGTTCTGCCCTTGCGCTCCTATCTCAGGATCGTAACCTTTATACTTACTGATGGTGAACAAATTTTGCGCGTTGACGTACACTTGCATCCAGTCTACATTGATTTTCTGCAACCAATGTTTGGGCAGGTTATAAGCCAACGATAAGCTCTTTAGGCGAATGTATGAGCCGTCTTCCACGAAACGCGAACTGACACGGTTATTGTCGTTGTTACTCTGTCCGGCAGCCGACACACGTTGCACCGAAGCTGTCCCCGGATTCGTCACGCGAACATTGGATATCACTCTATCTCCACTGGGATCTATCAACTCCACCCGTGCATAGTCCGCAACCTCCTTCATCTTGTTTCCCCAACCCAGCGGGTCGGTATGCTTCCGACGCAAAATGTTATAAACATCATTCCCAACACTGCCATTAAAGAAGAAAGACAACTCAAAGTTCTTATAGGCAATAACATTATTGAAACCAAAAGTGAAATCCGGATTAGGATTACCGATGTACTTACGGTCTTGTTCATCAATCTTACCATCCTTGTTGACATCCTCAAAAATATAATCGCCTACCCAAATGCTGTTCTCAGCAATGGGATAAAGGTTACCATTCGAATCGGCAGGCCGTGCCACAGGGATACGTTCGCCACTGGCATCCAAAATAAACTCACCGACGGCATTACGCTGGTAGAAATCAGCTTCTTCCATAAACATGCCGATAACGTTATAGCCAAAAAACTGGCCGACAGGCCTCCCTACCTCCGATTGTGTATAGACGTCATCACCCAGACGTCCCAAAATTTTGGAGTCGTCAGAATATAGTCTGGTCAGATTGTTGCGGTTGATGGAAATGGTCAGATTGCTGCGCCACGTCCAGTCCTTTTTCGAGATGTTGACGGTGTTCAGCGTAAATTCCAATCCTTTGTTCTCCATCGCGCCGGCATTGACATAAGGAGCCGAAAGACCTATCGACTCCGAATCGATGATGTAAGAAGGCAAGCTGGCTTGCATAATCAGATTGTCAGTTTTCTTGTAATATGCATCGACAATAAATTCCACGCGATTGTCGAACATGGCCAAGTCAAGACCCACATTCCAAGCCTTCGTCTCTTCCCATTGCAAAGCCGGATTACTATAGTTACCTGGATAATAACCAGTTCCCCAAGCCGTCATGGTATTCTTCATGGTCACGCCATAAGCATAGTTGCCAGCGTTTTGGTTACCCACAATGCCATAGCCCAGACGTAACTTCAGGTTGGTAATGGCCTTTACATTTTTCATGAACGATTCGTTGTTGATACGCCAAGCTACGGCAGCCGACGGGAAAGTTCCCCAACGATTATTGGCACCCAAGTTAGACGAACCGTCAGTACGAATACTGGCCGTCAACAGGTAACGATCGTTAAAATTGTAATTCAAACGGCCATAGTAAGACTCGATGGCCCATTCGCTTCCCCCGTTAGAATTGGTAGCCGTAGCGGCATCGCCTACATCAAGATTATGAACGGTATCGGAAATAAAGCCTTTGCGCGTGCCAACCAACTGTTCCCAAGAGCTTTCTTGTGCTTCGTGTCCGGCCATCACCTGGAAATGATGCTTCTTTGCTAACGAAAAATCATAAGTAACCATTGTTTTAAAAGACCAATAATTACTCTTGCTGGCTCGACGGGTAGATTCAGACTCGACGACTACCGTACCGTAACTATAATCAGGGCAGAAATAATATGAATTGCTATGATTCAAGTTTCCTCCATACTCAGCCCGCAGATGTAAGCCTTTCACCGGATTGATATCAGCATATATATTATAACCCGTTGGCGGAATTAAATTAGCGCATATTTAACTCTGCCAATGGGTCTCTCATTTTTATAGTTAATATATTGCAGGATTGTAAGTGCGCTAATCT
>CASEKR010000065.1 GCA_949288585.1 uncultured Bacteroides sp.
CTTACGGTCTTTATGACTAATGAAACATCTGTCTTATTCCACACTCTGATGTTGAAACTTTATGCAAAAATATAACGATTAAATGATATACAATGGAAACATTCCTCCAGATGGTCGCACGCGACCTGCAACATAAGACCCAAGGCGACCTGTCACATACAGCTATCGTTTTTCCCAACAAACGCGCAGGCCTCTTCTTCAATGAGTACCTGGCCTCGCAGGCGGACCGTCCCCTTTGGTCTCCAGCCTATGTCACCATCAGCGACTTATTCCGCCAACTTTCTTCCCTTCGTCTTGGCGACCCTATCCGGCTGGTATGCGAACTTTACCATATCTTCTGCCACGAAACCGGCAGCCAAGAGACATTGGACGATTTCTATTTTTGGGGAGAATTACTCATTAGCGACTTCGACGATGTAGACAAGAATCTGGTAGATGCCAGTCGCCTTTTCAATAATTTGCAAGATTTGCGCGACATAGCAGACGACACTTCTTTCCTGACACCTGAACAGAGTGAAGCCTTGAAGCAGTTCTTCGTAAATTTCAGCCCGGAACGCCGGACAGAGTTGAAACAACGATTCACCTCACTGTGGGACAAGTTAGGGGACATCTACACGAAGTTCCACCAACGGCTGTCGCAACTTGGCATCGCTTACGAAGGCATGATGTACCGCCAAGTCATCAAAGAACTGGACACAGACACACTACCCCACGAACGTTATGTCTTCGTGGGCTTCAATGTGCTCAATCAAGTAGAGATCAAATTCTTCCAACGCCTACAAGAAGCAGGCAAAGCATTATTCTATTGGGATTACGACATTGCTTACACCCGTCTGCCTCTCGAAGCGACCCCGCCTTATGCGCACGAAGCCGGAGAGTTTATCCTCCGCAACCTCCGCCTTTTCCCCAACGAATTGCCCGAAGAATGTTTCGATTGCCTGCGCCGTCCCAAACACATCAGCCTTATCTCCGCCTCTACCGAAAACGCACAAGCCCGTTTCCTACCGCAATGGATAACGCACATCAAGACAGAAAACAAAAGCCAGGAACGGGAAGACGCAGTAGTCCTATGCAATGAGTCGCTGTTACTGCCCGTGCTGCACTCTATTCCGCAAGAGGTACACAACGTCAATGTCACTATGGGATTTCCATTGGCACAAACGCCTGTCTACGGCTTTATTAATGCACTCTTAGAGTTGCAGACTATTGGGTTCAACCCCAAGACAGGACGTTACGGATATGAATCTGTACTGGCTGTCCTCCGCCACCCCTACACGCGTCGGCTTTCCCAACAGGCCGAGGTTTTAGAACGGCGTTTGAGCCAGGACAACCGTTTCTACCCCTTGCCCTCCGAATTAATGGCTGACAACTTCTTGCAAGCGGTCTTCACTCCCCAACAAGGGATTGCAGCCCTGTGCCGTTATGTGACCGATATGATACGCCGCACCACGGCCATATACAGACAGGAAGACGAGCCACAGGAAAGAGATATATTCGGTCAACTCTATCGCGAGTCGCTCTTCAAGAGTTACACATTAGTCAACCGCTTGCTTAGCCTGGCCACGTCGGGTGAACTCAACGGACTGCGGACAGATACGTTCCGCCGGCTGCTCAACCGTCTGCTGGGGGCAGCTTCCATTCCTTTCCATGGCGAACCAGCCATCGGGATGCAGATAATGGGCGTATTGGAAACACGCAACCTGGACTTCCGCAACCTACTCATCCTTTCCCTCAACGAAGGGCAACTGCCCCAATCGAAGAACGACGCCTCGTTCATCCCTTACCACTTGAGGAAGGCTTTCGGAATGACCACTATCGAACATAAGAATGCTGTCTATGCCTACTACTTCTATCGGCTCATCCAGCGCGCCGAGCATATTACCTTATTATATAACACTGCTTCAGACGGATTGAACCGGGGCGAAATGTCGCGCTTTGCTCTCCAGTTTCTGGTAGAATACAGCCACCCCATCAACCGTTATTATCTGGAGGCCGGACAATCTCCCCGGCGCACCTACCCGCTTACCATAGAAAAGACAGAGAAGACACTGGAGACGCTGCTCCATAAGTTTGATATCCGCCACTCGCCGCACAGCATCCTGTCCCCTTCAGCCCTGAACGCTTACCTGGACTGCCCACTGATGTTCTACTACCGCTACGTAGCTGGGCTCCGTACGCCCGACGAAGTCAGTGCCGAGATAGATTCCGCCCTTTTCGGCACGATATTCCACCGGTCGGCAGAACTGGCCTACCGCGCCCTCACGGCTACCGGACCGGATATCCGCAAGGAAGACCTGGAGACACTGCTAAAGGATGGAGCACGCCTGCAAGGGTATGTGGACCAAGCTTTCAAAGAGAAGTTCTTCCACTTGGACGAGCCGGACAACGAACATCCAGAATACAACGGCACCCAACTAATCCACGCCAAGGTCATTGTTTCCTATTTGCGCCAACTGCTACGCAACGACTTGAAATATGCCCCTTTCCGAATGGAAGGAATGGAGCAAAAAGTTTCGGAAACAATGGAAGTAGACACTCCCCGGGGGAAAGTGACGGTGAACATAGGCGGAACCATCGACCGGATGGACAGCAAACAAGGCACACTCCGCATCGTGGACTATAAAACCGGAGGCACGCCCAAGACGCCCGAAAGCATCGGACAACTCTTCACGCCCGGCACCGGAAGACCAAGCTATATCTTCCAGACATTCCTCTACGCCACTATCATGTGTCGCAAACAAACGCAAAAGGTTGCCCCCGCCCTGCTGTACATCCACAAGGCGGCGTCGGAAGACTATTCGCCCCTCATCGCCATGGGGCCTGCCCGCCAGGCGAAGACCGACGTCGACGATTTCGCCCGGTGGGAGTCGGAGTTCCGCGAAAGGCTGCAAAGGCTGCTATGCGAAATATACAATCCGGCCGTCCCTTTCACACAGACGGAAGACGAGAAACGGTGTGCCTATTGCGACTACCGCAGCCTGTGCAGGCGATAGCATTCAGACCTCATCGCCATTGAACGAATATTCATCCCGTGGGTTGGGAACGGTGAAGTCACGGTGAGCGAACAACTCGGCCAGACCGGAAATCTGCTTCAAACGGAGCACTTCGTCGCGATCCATGCCGATGTTCTTCATGATCCATGCGTCGCTCATACCGGCTTTATCCAATTCGGCCACGATGTTACACATCAATTCAATGTTGTGCGTACCCCGGGCACGGTTGTGACGGATGGTCGATGCCATGCGGTTGGAGATGTCCTTGCGAATAACCACCACGGGCAGCAGTCCTTTCTCCCGCTCGTAAATGCGCTTCGAGGTCTTCAATACACGGTAGCGATGGAAACCGTCAACGATGACGTACCGGTCTTTGTCCTCCTCATAGTAGCAGACGCAAGGCATGGTGAAGCCGTCTTCCCAGATGGAAAGCTCCAGCAAGCGCATTTCGGGGGGAGCCACGACGTTGGGATTGTAATCGTTGGCAAACACTTTTTCTACGGGCACGGCCCTTACGTCGTACACCGGGCTTTTATATTCTTCTGTTCCGTTCATAGTTTCATATTCTTAAATTGTTCCATAATCTTGTCCCGCCGGTAGGCCTCTTCCTTGGTCAGGGCGAAGCCCATGTACTTGCAGGCATGGTCGTTCTTCAGGATGCAGATGCACATCCGTTTGTAGGTAGGTATCTCCTTGAACTCGGGAATGTCGATGTCGTCCAGATAGTCCATACGCACGGGGCGCTTCGTGGTCTTGTAGTTGGTATAGTTCACCACTTCGATGGGCACCCCGGCATCGCGCAGTTTCTGGATGGTCGACTCGGCCAGGCAGCCCCCCTTGGTGCGCCAGAACTCAATGCTGACAGTCAGCTTGCGCAGGTAGTTGCGCCGCGTCTCCTCGGGCAGGGTGGAGAGGAGGAAGTGCATGAAGCCTTTCCACGTGTAGCCTTTGGGCAGGCGGATGCTTTGCCAGCCCATGGCTCGCGTGCCGCCGTAGATGCCGGTGAAGTTGACGCCATTGACCCGGCCTATCATCTTGCCCCACGTGTTTGGGTCGATGGCGCGGTACAGGTGTAGACTGTCCTGGGCTTCACACAAGAAGGGGCTGGCCACGCGCTGGCGCTCGATGCTGACCCCGGCCATGTAATAGAGGTCGTACAGGCGGTTGTAGTCAAAGCCGAACTTGCCGTTGGCCGTCCAGATGTCCACCGTTTTCCAGTCGTAGATGGGATAGGCGTTATAGATATCGTAGCCAATCTTCGAGGTCCAACGGTAGTAGTGGTACATCTGGTACTTGCGGTTCAGGTGGATGCTGCGCCAACGGTTGAAGCTTTCCTGCGTGCGGATGCCGATGAGGAAGCACGAGCGCACGGCATCCGTCTTCTGGTGGAGCCACTTGGCGAAGTACATCTGGAACTCGTAGTCCCACATCTCGGAGGTGTAGAAGGGGAAGTTCTCCTTGGTCATGGCGTCCTTGGGCATCGGGCGCACCCATAGTTCCTTCATATCATCGTCCCACGGGCGCCAATAGGCCTGGTACATCGACGTGCACGTGGAGACGCGGAAGGGGACGCAGACGCGGTAGACCTCGAGGACGTCCTTGTTGGCCTCCAGGATGCGGTCGACGTATTCGATGGTGTGGCGGTACTGCACCTCGTAGTCCATGTGGAACACGCGCAGCTTCCGCCCGGGGTAGTAGCGGCGGATGTGCTCCATGCAGAGGTTGAGCAGCACGCCGCTGTCCTTGCCCCCGGAGAAGGAGACGCAGACGTTGTCAAACTCGCGGAAGATGATGCCCAGCCGTTCCTGGGCCAGGTCGTAGACATTTTTCGGCTCACTCATGGGCAGGCTCCTTTCTCATCTTCACGTAGCGGGTCCACGTCTTTTCCGCCACGAAGCCCAGGCTGCTGAAAAGTTCAGCGTCTTCCACGAAGCTGACGGCCGCCAGCCACTTGTCGGGGAAGGCTTGCAGCACGCGCGCAAGCAGGGCGGACAGCACGTCCGGGTCCTTGCCGCGCACGTAGTAGTTGTTGATGACATACTCCGTACGTTTGCACTCCACCGGGACGAAGCCCGCCACCTGCCCCTCGCCGTCCAGGCCGACGAACCACTGGAAATGCTCGGACGTGCGAAAGGGGAAATTATAATTCTGCTTCAACACCGCAGGATTCATCACCAACGGAGCCACCAACCGGTACAACTCCTCTTCAGTGCCGTGCAATTGCTTGATTTCTATCATATCTTATATATTATTGTGTATGACGATGGAAATTCGGTTTCCCGATGACGGATGCAAATATACAAAAAGGCAGGCAAAATCCACCCATATCCGCACAAAATCCACCCGAAACGGAGGGAAAGGCATGACAAGACGGCGGGGAGGGAAACATCAAACGGCGGGGAAGGAAACATCAAACAGCGGATAAGGATAGAATCATCGGCAATGGCTCCATGAATCATCGGCAATGGCTCCATGAATCATCGGCAATGATTCCATGAATCATCGGCAATGATTCTATGAAACATCGGCAATGATTCCCACTTCGCCCGCCGTCTAATCCGGATCCATCCGGCGGATGAAGGGAGACCAGGCGGCGTGGCGTCCGGCATCAGGCGGCGGCTCAACGGGGCGCGTCGATGTATGAATCCTTGAACCCCAGGAAGTAGAGCACGCCATCCAAGCCAATGGTGTTGATGGACTGCCGGGCGTTGGCCACCACCTTGGGCTTGGCATGGAAGGCGATGCCCAGGCCGGCCACCCCGAGCATGGGCAGGTCGTTGGCTCCGTCGCCCACGGCGATGGTCTGCGCGATGTCCACCTTCTCCACCTGGGCAATGAGGCGGAGCAGTTCGGCCTTGCGCTTGCCGTCCACCACGTCGCCCACGTAGCGGCCCGTCAGCTTGCCGTCGGCTATCTCCAACTCGTTGGCGTAAACGTAGTCGATGCCGTACTTCTTCTGCAGGTATTCGCCGAAGTAGGTGAATCCTCCGGAGAGGATGGCAATCTTGTAACCGTACTTTTTCAGCACGTACATCAAGCGGTCCACGCCCTCGGTGATGGGCAGATGCTCGGCGATGTCCTGCATGACGCCCACGTCCAACCCTTTGAGCAGGGCGACGCGCTCGCGGAAGCTCTCCGTAAAGTCAATCTCGCCCCTCATGGCCCGCTCGGTGATGGCCTTCACCTGGTCTCCCACGCCGGCGCGCATGGCCAGTTCGTCGATAACCTCCGTCTCGATGAGCGTTGAATCCATGTCGAAGCAGATGAGCCGCCGCATACGGCGATACATGTTGTCCTGCTGGAACGAGAAATCCATCTCCAGTTCCGAAGCCATCTTCATCAACTGCGCCTGCATCTCCTCGCGGTCCCTCGGCGTGCCGCGCACGGAGAACTCGATGCAGGCCTTCGTCCTCGCCTCCGTCTCGTTCAGCGGGATGCGTCCCGTCAGGCGCTTGATGGCGTCGATGTTCATCCCCTGGTCGGCCAGGATGCGCGTGGCGGCGGCAATCTGCCGGGCAGACAGCTTGCGCCCCAACAGCGTCAGGATGTAGCGGTTCTTGCCCTGCATCCCCACCCATTCGTCGTACTCCTCGGCACTAACGGGATAGAAGCGCACCGACACGCCCAGCGACGAAGCCTTGAACAGCAACTCCTTCATGATGAAGCCCGAATGCTGCTCTTCGGTCTTGCACAGGATGCCCAACGAAAGCGTGCTGTGGATGTCGGCCTGGCCGATGTCCATGATGGTAGCCCCATACTTGGCCAGGATTTCCATGACCGAGGCGGTCAGTCCCGGGCGGTCCTCGCCCGTGATGCGGATCAGGATAAGTTCCGTGTTCTGCGGTTCTTGCATGTCAATAGTTCTTTAAATGATGAATAATGCGCAAAAGTAGGGAAAAATCCCGTACCAGAGGAAGAAGACAGCCCGTTTTTATGCTAAACAGCATAAAAAACGAGGGCAAAAAAGTCACTTTTTGACTTGTTTATTTGGATAATACTTTTAGAAATGCTTACCTTTGCGCCCGGTTTCAAAAGCCAAGGCTTTGAATGACAGCATACAAAGCCCGAGAGAGTGAACGTCTGGAAGCAGAAACCACCGCCATCAGCGGTTTCCGGATAGTATTAACCAAAACCGTATTGCATGAGACATGTAAAATGGATCTTTGTTGTATTATTGATTAGTTTTTTGACATCTTTCGTAAACAAAGACAAACCCAACCAGGGTTTGAACGTAGGCGACACCGCGCCGGACTTTTCCCTCCGCGCCCTCTCGCCCGACAAACACGAACAAAGCCTTTCCGGACTGAAAGGCAAACGTGTAGTATTGAGTTTCTGGGCCAGCTACGACGCGCCTTCGCGCTTGAGCAACGCCGCGCTGAACAACACCCTGCGCACAACCGGCCCTGACAACGTGGAAATGGTCTCCGTCTCGTTCGACGAATACGAATCCATCTTCCGCGAGACCGTCCGCAAAGACCAAATAACCACGCAGACTTGCTTTGTGGAAACAGAAGGAGAGTCCTCCCCCCTCTACGAAGAATACCAACTGGAGAAAGGATTCACCAACTACCTGCTGGACGAGAACGGCATCATTCTGGCCAAAGACCTATCGGCCGACGAACTGACCGCTTACTTATCCTCTGCTCCTGCTCAGAATGAATGAGTTATCAAATTTATGATGAAATAATCGGGCAAAGGCTTGCGTTATTCAAAAGTATTTCATTACCTTTGCATCGCGTTTTCATAGTATAAATAGAAATTTGGCTGCGGCAATAGCTCAGTTGGTAGAGCATCAGCTTCCCAAGCTGAGGGTCACGAGTTCGAACCTCGCTTGCCGCTCCAATTGAAAATCAGGCACTTAGATAAGAATCTGGGTGCCTGATTTCGTTATGCGCTCTCCAGCAATGCCGCCAATTCTTGGCACAACCTCACCTTGACGGCCTCCATATCCACTTCCCGGCCAAGCTCCTTCCGCATTGAAGTGACACCCTTGTCCACAAAACCGCAAGGATGGATATAGCTGAAATAACGTAAGTCTGTATCCACATTCAAAGCCAGGCCGTGCATGGTCACGAAATGGCTGGCATGCACGCCGATGGCGCAAATCTTGCGGGCACGTGCCAGGCGGGCATCCAGCCAGACCCCTGTCGCCTTGTCCAACCGCCCGGCCTCAATGCCATAGGCCGAACAGGTGCGGATGACGGCTTCTTCTAATATATATATATATTCGCGGAGGCTTAGCGAGAAATCCTCCAGGTTGAGGATAGGATAGCAAACCAATTGTCCCGGACCGTGGAAAGTGATGTCCCCTCCCCGGTCAATGTGGTAGAGGGAGGCTCCGATGCGGCGCAACTGTTCCTCGCCCAACAGCATGTTGCCCACCTTGCCGCTGCGTCCCAGGGTGTAGACGGGGGGATGCTGGCACAAGACAAAGCGGTTCACATAGTCTTTTCCTGCCAACTTTGCATCGACCAGTGCACTAAAACATTCCTTCTGCCTCTTCCAGGCTTCTGCGTACTCAATGAGTCCCCAATCCGATATTTCAATTCCCATGTTTGTCCTTAATTTCAAATGTTCTTTGCAAAAATAGGAACAATTCTCCGAAAAGCCCTATCTTTGCCCCTCATAAAAATGAAATGACATACCGACATGCGCATGGATTTTCCGCAAGTAGATTTACCCGTAGATATCATCGCCTGGACAGAAGTCACCGAAGAAGTCCTGAACATCTACAAACAAGCCTGCCGCCTGCAGGCGTGCATCTTTGCCCTCTGCCAGGAAGGAAGCATCAACGTATCCATCAACCTCATGGAAACCGAAGTGAAACAAGGGGACTTTATCACGCTGCTGCCGGGGTCTATCATACAATTCCACGGGCAAAAGGAAAAGTTCAAGCTGTCCTTCATCGGCTTCTCGGCCCATTGCCTGACTGGCATCAACCTCATCCAATCGGCTCCGGGTTCTTTCCCTACCATTCTAGAATATCCGGTCATAAACCTCAACGAGACTTTGCTGTCTTACTTGAAAGACTACTTTGCCCTGCTGGCTAGGGTCACCACAGGGCCATACCCGCCCGACACGCGCATGGCACAACAAATACTGTCCAACCTGCTGTATGTGGTTGAGAAACTGTACGGCACGTCCCCTCTGTCAGGGAAATACCCCCAAAGCCGAAAAGAAGAAATCTACCGGAAGTTCATCCAACTGGTCATCGAAAACTATATGCACGAACGCCATGCCCAGTTCTATGCCAACCAAATCGGCATATCCTTGCAGCATTTGAGCACGACCATCAAGCAAGTGACCGGCAAAAACGTACTTGACATCATCGCAAACGTCGTACTGGTAGACGCTAAAGCCAAGTTGAAATCCACGGACATGACCGTGCAAGAGATTGCCTATTCGCTCAACTTCCCCAGCGCCTCATTTTTCGGCAAGTATTTCAAGCGCTACATGGGAGTAAAGCCGCTGGAATACCGGAACAACTGAGCCACGAAGATGCCTTGACCCTTTACCATCCCGCAGATACCCTCAACCAACTTTGCCGAAACACTTAAGTGTTTTTGTAGGGATATAGCAAACTTACAACCAGCACTTTACAACGCAAGATATATAAAAAAGCCAACCATCTCCGCCATCCCAAAATTTTTAACCTATCCGGATTTCTCCAAACCAACATCCCCATTCTCCGACAATGACAACCCTCCAAAGAGATGGAAGCATCGACAGGCCGGAGGACAGAGAAAAAGATTTTTTCCATCAACCATAAAGAAGGTTCGCCAAATAAATCCTATATTTGCCGTTGCCGATTGAACCGGCAAATATTGTTTTATAAAAAGACTCTCAACATGAAGAAGCAAAATGTCAGCCTGCTCGTTCTTTTGCTTGCAACAAGCGGCTTTTTATTTTCTTGCACGAACAAAGCGAACCGGAACAAAGGAAGTTTGGAGTTCGACAGCATCCAAGTGAACGAGACGGCGCATCTCTTTGACGACACGGCCAAGCCGGCTTGCAACCTGGTGGTCAACTTCACCTGCGTCGACCGCTCGACCGACGAAACGATGAAAGACAGCCTTAACCAATACTTCCAGGCCCTCTGCTTCGGCAACGCATACCTAAACTTGCCGCCTCAAGAAGCCGTGCAAAGATACAAAGAACAATATGTAAGCGATTACCGCAACGACCTGGAGGAACTCTACCGGAAAGAAGAAAAAAAATTTGGAGACGCCAGCCAAAAGGCCTGGTACTCCTACTACAAGTACATACAAAGCCAAGTACAGTTTTACCGGAAAGACTTGCTGGTCTACCGCACGCGCTATGAGGAATATACCGGCGGGGCGCACGGTATCTACATGACCTCGTTCCTCAACCTCGACCTTCGCACCCTGGTTCCCATCCAGCTAGACGACCTCTTTGCCGACGGGTACGAAGAAGCGCTGACGGATTTGCTCTGGAACCAACTGATGGCGGACAACCGCGTGACAACCCGCAAGGAATTGGAAGACTTAGGCTACGGGAGCACCGGCAACCTGGCCCCCACCGAAAACTTCTGCATCGGGCAAGAAGGCATCACCTTCTTATACAATGTCTACGAAATAGCCCCCTACGTCATGGGAGCCATCGAAATCACACTGCCCTACGACATCATGTCCCACCTGCTCGACGACAAAAGCCGGATACTCGACTCGCTCAAATAAAGGAATCTATGAAACTGATACAAAAATACTTCCCCGGGCTGAGCGACGAGCAAACCCGCCAATTTGCCGCGCTGCAAGACCTGTACACGGATTGGAACGCAAAGATTAACGTCATCTCCCGCAAAGACATCGGCAACCTCTACGAACACCACGTGCTGCATTCATTGGGCATCGCCCGGGTCATCCGTTTTCGCGAAGGCACGCAAGTGATGGACCTGGGCACAGGAGGCGGATTTCCCGGCATACCGCTTGCCATACTGTTCCCGGACGTACAATTCAAGCTGGTGGACAGCATCGGCAAGAAGATACGGGTGGCACAAGCAGTGGCCGAAGCCATCGGGCTGAAGAACACGTCATTCGCCCACGAAAGAGCCGAAGAAGAACAAGGATTGTTCGACTTCATCGTGAGCCGCGCCGTCATGCCTCTGCCAGACCTGGTAAAGATTTGCCGCAAAAACATTGTTCCCGCCCAGCACAACGCACTGCCCAACGGCCTTATCTGCCTGAAAGGCGGAGAAATAGACAATGAGACCAGGCCTTTCCGGCACGAAGCCTTGACATGGAACCTGAAAGAGTTCTTCGAAGAAGAGTTTTTCGAAACCAAGAAAGTCGTATTCGTCGCCATCAACCAAGGAAAAAACAATAAAACCACCATAACAAGCCATGAAGATAAAACGATTTGAATTCAATATGTTCCCCGAGAACTGCTACGTGCTCTGGGACGAAACCAACGAAGCCGCCATCATCGACCCCGGCTGTTTCTACGAAGAAGAAAAACTGGCCCTGAAAGACTTCATACAAAAAGAAAAACTGGAGGTAAAACATCTGCTGAACACGCACCTGCACTTGGACCACATTTTTGGGAACCCCTTCCTACTCCGCGAGTTCGGGCTGAAAGCCGAAGCCAACCAGGCCGACGAGTTCCTGCTGGAAGAAGCCCCCAAACAAAGCCGCATGTTCGGTTTTCAACTCCAGGAGAAGCCCGTGCCGCTGGGCAACTACCTGCACGACGGAGACATCATCACCTTCGGTCATACCAAGTTGGAAGCCATCCACGTGCCCGGACACTCACCGGGCAGCCTGGTGTTCTATTGCGCGGCCGAACATTGCATGTTCTCGGGCGACGTCCTCTTCCAGGGAAGTATCGGAAGGGCTGACCTGGCCGGTGGCAACTTCGACCACCTGATTGAAAACATCTGTAGCCGCCTCTTCGTCCTACCCAACGAAACCGTAGTCTACCCCGGACATGGCGCGCCGACCACCATCGGTATTGAAAAGGCTGAAAACCCTTTCTTCCGAATCTGACACGTATCATTCCCCCATGCAAACCTATTATATAATATAATATGAATAAACACCCTTTCTACTCCCGCCACATTGGCATTGGCCCCGAAGATGAAGCCAAAATGCTGCAAAAGATAGGCGTACAAAGCCTGGACGAACTGATTAACAAGACCCTGCCTGACAACATCCGCCTCGCCCATCCGCTCGATCTGCCCGAAACAATGGATGAACATGAGTTTGCCCACCACATCTCGACGCTGGCCGCTAAGAACAAGGTCTATACATCTTACATCGGCCAAGGATGGTATGATACCATCACCCCGGCTGTCATCCAACGCAATGTATTCGAAAATCCCGTGTGGTACACCTCTTATACGCCCTACCAGACGGAAGTATCGCAAGGCCGCTTGGAGGCATTGATGAACTTCCAAACTGCCGTATGCGACCTGACAGGTATGCCCTTGGCCAACTGCTCGCTGCTGGACGAAGGTACTGCCGCCGCCGAAGCCGTCACGATGATGCATGCCCTGCGTCCCCGAGACATGCAGAAGGCGGGCGCCAACACTGTCTTTGTGGACGAACGCGTCTTCCCCCAGACATTGGCCGTAATGCGCACCCGTGCCGTGCCCCAAGGCATTACCCTCCGCGTAGGACGTTATGAAGAGTTGGAGTTCACACCCGACCTCTTTGCCTGCGTCATCCAATATCCCGATGCAGACGGATGCTTGCACGACTACCGCGCTTTTGTGGAGAAAGCCCATGAAGCTAAGTGCAAGGTGGCCGTAGCCGCCGACATCCTGAGCCTCGCCCTGCTGACGCCTCCAGGCGAATGGGGAGCCGACATCGTGTTCGGAAGCACCCAACGCCTGGGCACGCCCCTCTTCTACGGAGGTCCCTCTGCCGCTTACTTCGCCACCCGAGATGAGTACAAGCGCAACATGCCGGGCCGCATCATCGGTTGGAGCAAGGACAAATACGGGCACCTGTGTTACCGCATGGCTCTCCAGACACGCGAACAACACATCAAACGCGAGAAGGCGACTTCGAACATCTGCACCGCCCAAGCCCTCTTGGCCACGATGGCAGGCATGTACGCCGTATGGCACGGGCCGGAAGGCATCCGCGACATCGCCCTGCGCGTCCATCATACGGCTGTCCTCGTCTCAGACACCTTGGAGACTTGGGGATGCCGCCAACTCAATTCCTCTTACTTCGACACCCTGCACATAGCCCTGCCTGAAGGCTCATGCCCGGAGAAGCTGCGTGCCATCGCTTTGGCCCACGAAGTAAACCTGCGCTATCTGAGCGACGGCACCATCGGCCTAAGCATCGACGAGACTACCGACCGCCAAGCTTTGGAGAAACTGCTCGCAATCTTTGGCGAGGCCTTGGACAAAGAGGCACCGAAGGCAATCGAGCTTCCTGAAACCTCCCGCCTGCCCGAAGCCTTGACACGCACTTCGGCTTACTTGACGCACGACGTTTTCCGCCTCTACCACACCGAGACGGAGATGATGCGCTACATCAAACGACTGGAGCGCAAAGATATTTCCTTGGCACACTCGATGATATCCCTCGGCTCGTGCACCATGAAGTTGAATGCCGCCGCCGAAATGCTTCCCCTGAGCCGCCCCGAATTTACAAGCATCCATCCCTTGGCTCCCCAAGAGCAGGCGGCAGGCTGGCAAGAATTGATACATAACTTGGGCGAAGAATTGAAAACCATCACCGGCTTTGCAGGCATCAGCTTCCAACCCAATTCGGGAGCTGCGGGCGAATATGCCGGCCTGCGCACCATCCGCGCTTACCTGGAGAGCATCGGACAAGGACATCGCCACAAGGTGCTCATCCCTGCCAGCGCCCACGGCACCAATCCTGCCAGTGCCGTACAGGCAGGCTTCACCCCCGTGACCTGCGCTTGCGACGACCACGGAAACGTAGACATGGAAGACCTGCGACGCAAGGCCGAAGAGAACCGCGACGACCTGGCTGCCTTGATGATTACTTATCCCTCGACGCACGGCATCTTCGAGGCAGACATCGTAGAGATTTGCCGCATCATCCACGCTTGCGGCGCGCAAGTCTACATGGACGGCGCCAACATGAACGCCCAAGTGGGCCTGACCAACCCCGGCACCATCGGCGCGGACGTCTGCCACCTGAACCTGCACAAGACCTTTGCTTCGCCCCACGGCGGCGGCGGTCCCGGCGTAGGCCCCATCTGCGTGGCACAACACCTCGTGCCTTTCCTGCCCGGACATGGATTATTCGGCAACGATGCCAACGAAGTGTCTTCCGCCCCTTGGGGAAGCGCCGGCATCCTGCCCATCACCTACGGCTACATCCGCATGATGGGAGCCGAAGGCCTGACCCGTGCCACAAAGATTGCCATCCTCAATGCCAACTACCTGGCCGCTTGCCTGAAAGACACTTACGGCGTGGTCTATCGAGGCACGAACGGCTTTGTAGGCCACGAAATGATTTTGGAGTGCCGCAACGTACATGCCGAGACAGGCATCAGCGAAAACGACATTGCCAAGCGGTTGATGGATTACGGCTACCATGCCCCCACCCTCTCCTTCCCTGTTCACGGCACGTTGATGATAGAACCAACGGAGAGCGAAAGCCTGTCCGAACTGGATAACTTCGTGGAAGCCATGCTGACCATCTGGCAAGAAATACAAGAAGTGAAGGAAGGACGCGCCGACGCGAAGGACAACGTCCTGCTCAACGCCCCGCACCCCGAATATGAAGCCGTGGCCGACGAATGGGACCACGCTTACACCCGGCAGAAAGCCGTCTATCCCACGCAAGCCGTGCGCGACAACAAATTCTGGATTAACGTGGCTCGCGTGGACAACACCCTGGGCGACCGCAAATTGCTGGCTACCCTCTACGGCACATTCGACTGATAAGACAAGAAAGAGGGTGTGCCGAAAATGAGCGTTGACTATCGTTTTGCTTTGTCATCCTGAACGTAGTGAAGGATCTCCTGCTGACTATTGCTTTCGGGAGATGCTTCACATGCGTTCAGCATGACAGTTTGACAGCAACGCTCATTTTTAATACACCCTCTCTTATTTTTTTGGGAAGAAAATCAAAGCGCACCAGGATGGAAATGTCCCGTTTTCTTACCATCCTTCGCCTTCACTGAATCATTCCCGCCGAAAGACTTAAGTCTTTTCGTCAAAACACTTAAGTCTTTTCGGAGTTTTACTTAAGTCTTTCGGAAGAACGCAACTATATACTTTATTGTACCAAGTGTTGTGTATAATTAAAGTTTGCTCTGTTCGGTGGTACAACAAATTAAAAAGCGACATTTCTTACGAAGTGCGCTTTATTTTACTGATATTACTTAATTATTGAATTTGATAAAAATCTTCTTTTTATATATCCGTAATATGTAAGTCTGCCATTCTCTGTGTATTCATCAAATGCAAATTTGTAACTTAACTTTAAGAATGGAATCTTTTTTGTTATGCTTAGAAATCGCTTTTCATTAAAAGCATCATTCAAATGATTGCGGTTAGCAAGAACTCTAACAAAATAGTGTGCATAATTGGGGAAGATAGGCGATTGTGAAATTGTATAACGAGCATAATCAAATTGTTCATAAGCAATAAGAATGCAATAGTTAATCATAAAGTAACATATAAATTCATTATGATTTAATACGTGTTTTGTAAGTACCTCATAAACAAATTTATACATAGGGTTATGTTTGCTACAATAAAAGAAAAAGGCACTACAATCTAAATAGCCAGGATGTCGCTCTCGATTTTTTATTATGCACGATACAAATATCTTATTGGTTACAACATTATCAATATTATCAGTAAGCAAAATTGTTGCATCAACCCAAAAGCCTCCATAAGTATATATTAACCAACAACGGCATATATCGGAAAAATGGGTAACGGATAGAGAGACACTGTCCAAAATTTTGTGTAAATGGAAACAGGATTCAGTTGTAAGTTCTCCTTATATCTGAATTCTGTTTTCAAAGATAAGCATAAATTGGTTCAT
>CASEKR010000066.1 GCA_949288585.1 uncultured Bacteroides sp.
GTTAACAAGGCTACGAGGACAGGGCTTATCACTTGCAAGTCTGTTTACTAACAGGCCTTGTTGCCTCGTTAACTCGTCCCCTTGTCAACTTATAAGTTCTTATTTTCCTCCCAAACAAAATCCCAGGCGCAGCCCGCTCTCCCAGATGTAGTTCTCCCCATGCCGGTATTCAGGCAAGGCGTCCAGGGGCGCGCCCGTCAGCCACGTGAGACCCGAGTAGAGACCCAGGGACAGGCGGGAAGTGAGGCGGCAGGACACTTGCAGGTTGCCCCCGGCGCCAAGGTGCCAGCGGGTGTCCCGCATCAGGATGGCATGGTTGTCGGAAAGGGTTTGCAGGTAGGACTTGGTACCCACGGCGGCCAGTTGGGGAGACAGTTCCACGCGCCAGCGACCGTTGCGGGTCTTGGGGAAAAGTCCGAGCAGGTTGGCATTCAATTGCAAGGCGTAACGCTGGACGGACACATGCCCTTTCAGGCCGTCATAGCGCCATCCGTCCATTCCTGCCACGGCCGCTTCATAACGATGCAGGTCGCTGCCCAGCCAATAGTTGGTACAACAGTCCCGCACCCCTTGCCCGAACTCGCCCCAGGTGGCTTGGCCCTCCAAGGAAAGCACGGGATTGAAACGGTATCCCAAGTGGATGCCCAAGTCATAACCCGCCCTCGTCTTGTCGGCGCCGAAGCTGCTGAACGTGCTTGTTCCGAACGGCACGCCGCCTTGCAGGCCGATGTACCAGGAAGGACAGGTGGCATCTTCTCCTTGCGCCGCCAACGGCGACGGAAAGGCCATGGCCCCTACGAGTCCTATTATAATAAGGAGTAACCCGCGCGGCTTTCCTGTTGCGCTTCTGGGCTTCGGCCGTATATAGGTATATGCATTCATCTTTTTCTTCTATTTTAAACGAATATTTATGGATGCGTGATAAAAACTTTGCAAAGTAAGCGATAACAAACGAATAAACAATGACTTTCCAAGGATTTGTTGTCCGGAATTCTACCAATTTTGTACGATTTCTTGCCATTTCCCAAAATTGAAAGGTTTGAAGGGTTTACCGAATCTGAAACCTGCATACTGAAATAGTCGGACAAAAAGCGGGTCTCCAGATGGGTATAAAGAAGCGAAGGATAGGATTTTTCTAAAACATGTTCAACAACATACAAAATAATGAGTGTCGTTTTACACTTATTCGCTAATATTGCACCCGGAAAAGGAAGGGAAGTCCTTCATGCCATGAAGACCACCGCCATGAATCGACAAGTATCATTTAAAACATAAAAAATCATGAACTGGAATTCACATCAATTCGTATGGCTCGATTGGGCCGTGATTGCAGTCGGAATAGCCCTCGTAGCATGGGCTGTCTGGCGGGAAGTACAAAAAGACAAACGGCTGCAGGGCAGCGAAACCAGCGGGGGCTACTTCCTGGGGAAGGGCGAGCCCTGGTATGTATTGGGCGCCGCCATCTTCGCAGCCAATATCGGGTCGGAACACCTGGTAGGACTGGCCGGCGCAGGCGCCAAGACGGGCTTAGGCATGGCGCACTGGGAAATGCAGGGATGGATGATTCTGGTATTGGGTTGGCTGTTCGTGCCGTTCTACCAACACGCAGGGGTCTTTACCATGCCCGAGTTCCTGAACCGCCGTTATACGCGCAAGACCAGTTCGTGGTTATCCATCATCACCCTCATCTCATATATCTTGACGAAAGTGAGTGTCACGGCCTTCACCGGCGGCATCTTCATGGAATCGCTACTGGGGCTTCCCTTCTGGTACGGAGCCATCGGCCTGATTGTGCTGACGGGTATCTTTACCGTCTTCGGAGGGATGAAAGGCGTGATGACCCTCTCGAAGATTCAGACGCCAATCCTTATCATAGGTTCTTTCTTAGTGCTGTTCCTGGGACTGTATGCCCTTGGCGACGGGAGCATCGGCGGCGGATGGAACGCCATGCTGGACCACGCGCGCGGGCTGAACGAAGGCTACGGCACCAACCACCTGATGCACTTCGACCAGGCTGACCCGCTTTACAGCCAGTTCCCCGGCTTCTGGGTGATTGCCGGTTCGGCCATCATCGGTTTCTGGTACTGGTGCACGGACCAGCACATCGTGCAGCGTGTCCTCGGACAACAAGAGGGCGAGAAAGCCGCCGACGTGATGCGCCGTGCCCGCCGGGGCACCATCGCTGCCGGCTACCTGAAGGTGTTGCCCGTATTCATGTTCCTCATCCCGGGCATGATAGCCGCCGCCTTGGCTGCAAAGTCCGGTTCCGGCTTCGAGATGGGCAGCACGGACGAGGCTTTCGGCTCGATGGTGAAGTTCGTGCTTCCCGCCGGTGTGAAAGGCATCGTGACCGTGGGATTCATCTCGGCACTGGTCGCTTCGCTGGCCGCCTTCTTCAACTCCTGCGCCACGCTCTACACAGTGGACTTCTACAAGCCGAAGCATCCCGAAGCCAGCGAAGCGAAGTTGGTATGGATTGGACGCGCGGCGACGTGGACGGTCGTAGTGCTGGGCCTCGTATGGATTCCGGTGATGATGGGGCTGGGCGGCCTCTACGAATACCTGCAAGACGTGCAGTCGCTGCTGGCTCCTTCTATCGTAGCCGTCTTCGCCTTGGGAATCTTCACCAAAAAGATTACGCCCAAGGCTGGCGAAGTGGGCATCATCACCGGCTTCGTCATCGGCATGGTGCGCCTGGCCTGCAACATCTTCAAGACTGACCTAAACAACCTGACGACGCTGAACAGCGTGCTCGGCTGGTTCTGGAATACCAACTGGCTGGTCTTCGAAATCTATCTGCTGGCGTTCATCGTCCTGCTGATGGCAGTGGTCAGCCTCTTCACCCGTCCGGCTGACGAAGCGAAGCTGAAAGGCATCACCTTCCTCACGCAAAGCGAGGAACAGAAGCGGGAGACGCGCTCCAGTTGGAGCACGGTGGATATCATCGCCTCGCTGGGCGTCGTCATCCTTTGCGTAGCTTTCTATTGTTACTTCTGGTAATAGCCATGAACGATTATTACAGCAAAAATCCCCGTTTCTACGTCGGCATCGACTGCATCATCTTCGGGTTCGACAAGAAGAAGCTGAACCTGCTGATCCTGCAACGCAACTTCGAACCGGCCAAGGGCGAGTGGTCGCTGATGGGAGGCTTCGTACAGGAAGGCGAAAGCGCCGACGAGGCTGCCAAGCGCGTCTTGCATGAACTGACCGGGCTGAAGGACGTGTATATGGAACAGGTGGGCGCCTTCGGCGAAGTGAAGCGCGACCCGGGCGAGCGGGTCATCTCCTTGGCCTACTACGCCCTGATAGACATCCAGGCCTACGACCACGAATTAGTGAACCAGCACAATGCGCACTGGGTAGACATCAACGAGTTGCCCCACCTGATATTCGACCATAACCGGATGGTAGAGAAAGCCCGCGACGCCATGAAGCAAAAAGCATCGTGCGCGCCGATAGGCTTCAACCTGCTGCCCGAACTGTTCACGCTGACCCAGTTGCAGAACCTCTACGAAGCCATCTACGGAGAACCTATCGACAAGCGGAACTTCCGGAAACGCATCGCGGACATAGGATTCATCGAGAAAACGAACAGAATAGATAAAACCGGTTCCAAGCGGGGCGCCATCCTGTACCGCTTCAACGACAAGGCTTACCGCAAGGACCCTAAATTCAAACTATAACAAGATGTTAGAAGCACTGAAACAACAAGTATTCCATGCCAACCTCGACTTGGTGAAGCATGGGTTGGTCATCTTCACCTGGGGCAATGTCTCGGGGTTGGACCGGGAGAGCAACTTGGTCGTTATCAAGCCCAGCGGCGTATCCTACGACGAGATGACAGCCGAAGATATGGTGGTGGTCGACCTTGAAGGCCGCGTAGTAGAAGGCAAGCTTCGCCCCTCCAGCGACACGCCTACGCACTTGGTATTGTACAAAGCCTTCCCCGCCGTCGGGGGGGTGGTGCACACGCACTCCACGTATGCCACAGCCTGGGCGCAAGCAGGCATCGACTTGCCCAACATCGGCACGACACATGCCGACTACTTCTACGAGAACATCCCTTGCACGGACGATATGACGAAGGAGGAAATAGAAGGCGACTATGAACTGGAGACAGGCAACGCCATCGTGAAACGCTTTACCTGCCTCAACCCGATGCACACGCCGGGGGTATTGGTGAAAAACCACGGCCCCTTTGCCTGGGGCAACGACGCGCAGGATGCCGTGCACAACGCCGTCGTCCTGGAGCAGGTGGCCAAGATGGCTTCCATTGCTTATACCATCAACCCGAACTTGGACATGAACCCGTTTCTGATAGAAAAGCACTTCAGCCGCAAGCACGGGCCGAATGCCTACTACGGGCAGAAGAAATAGAACAATACTTATCCTTTCAACAAACAAGAAACTATGAACAACTTATTCGACCAGTATGAAGTATGGTTCGTCACGGGGGCACAGCTCCTGTACGGAGGCGACGCCGTCGTCGCAGTAGACGCGCACAGCAATGAAATGGTAGCCGGGCTGAACGCCAGCGGCAAACTCCCCATAAAGGTGGTGTACAAGGGCACTGCCAACTCTTCGAAAGAAGTGGAAGCGGTCTTCAAGGCTGCCAACAACGACGAGAAGTGCGTCGGTGTCATCACCTGGATGCACACGTTCTCGCCCGCCAAGATGTGGATACACGGCCTGCAGCAGCTCCGCAAGCCTTTGCTGCACCTGCACACCCAGTTCAACAAGGAGATTCCCTGGGACACGATGGACATGGACTTTATGAACCTGAACCAGTCGGCCCACGGAGACCGGGAGTTCGGGCACATCTGCACCCGGATGCGTATCCGCCGCAAAGTGGTGGTGGGTTACTGGCAGGACGAGGAGACGCAGCGCAAGATTGCCGTCTGGATGCGCGTGTGCGCCGCCTGGGCCGACGCGCAGGACATGCTCATCATCCGCTTCGGCGACCAGATGAACAACGTGGCCGTGACCGACGGCGACAAGGTGGAGGCCGAGCAGCGCATGGGATACCACGTGGACTACTGCCCGGTCAGCGAACTGATGGAATACCACAGCCGGGTGAAGGACGAAGAGGTGGAGGCCTTGGTGCGCGCTTACTTCGAGGAATATGAACACGATGCCGCCTTGGAAGACCAATCGACGGAAGCCTACACGAAAGTCTGGAACTCGGCCAAAGCGGAACTGGCCTTGCGCGCCATCCTGAAAGACAAGGGCGCCAAGGGATTCACGACCAACTTCGACGACTTGGGACAGACCGACGGCAGCCATTTCGACCAGATTCCCGGCCTGGCCTCGCAACGCCTGATGGCGGAAGGTTACGGGTTCGGAGCCGAGGGAGACTGGAAATCGGCGGCTCTGTACCGCACGGTATGGGTGATGAACCAGGGCCTGACGGGCGGCTGCTCGTTCCTGGAAGACTATACGCTGAACTTCGAGGGAGAACGCAGCTCTATCCTGCAAGCGCACATGCTGGAGGTCTGCCCGCTCATCGCCGCCAAGAAGCCCCGCCTGGAGGTGCACTTCCTCGGCATCGGCGTGCGCAAGAGCCAGACGGCGCGCTTGGTGTTCACCAGCAAGGTGGGCATGGGCTGCACGGCAACCGTGGTCGACTTGGGGAACCGCTTCCGCCTGATTGTGAACGACGTGGAGTGCATCGAGCCGAAACCGCTGCCCAAGCTGCCCGTGGCATCCGCCCTGTGGATTCCGCAACCGAACTTCGAGGTGGGCGCCGGAGCCTGGATTCTGGCCGGAGGCACACACCACTCTTGCTTCTCCTACGACCTGACGGCCGAATATTGGGAAGACTATGCCGAGATTGCGGGCATCGAAATGGTGCACATCAGCAAAGACACGACCCTCGAAGCCTTCAAGAAAGAACTCCGCATGAACGAGGTCTACTACCTGCTGAACAAGGCGTTGTGTTAATCCCTTAAAAGCGGAAGCATCATGAAAGACAAGTATGTGATAGGGCTGGACTACGGCAGCGACTCTGCCCGCGCCTTGGTAGTCAACGCCCGCACGGGCGACATCCTGGCCACGTCGGTCAAGTATTACCCGCGCTGGATGAAGGGATTGTACTGCAACCCGCAGGCCAACCAGTGGCGACAGCACCCGAAGGATTACTTGGAGGTGCTGGAAAGCACCGTGCGCGAGGCGTTGGCACAGTGCCCGCCCGACGTGCCCGCCCGGGTGGCAGGCATCGCCTTCGACACCACCGGCTCCACCCCGGCCCTGACGGACGAGAGCGGGATGCCGCTGGCCATGCGCCCGGAATTCGAGAACAACCCGAACGCCATGTTTATTCTCTGGAAAGACCATACGGCGGTGAAAGAGGCGGCGGAAATCAACGAGAAATGCAAGGCGAACGACGTGGACTACTCCCAATACGAAGGGGGCATCTATTCCGCCGAATGGTACTGGGCCAAAGTCATACACGTGTTGCGCGAAGACCCGGCCGTGGCGGCAGCGGCCTACTCCATCGTAGAGCATTGCGAGTGGTTGCCCGCCGTGCTGACCGGCGTGAAGCATTCGAAGGACATCGTCCGCAGCCGTTGCGCCTGCGGCCACAAGGCCATGTGGCATCCCAAGTGGGGCGGCCTGCCCCCCGAAGAGTTCTTGGTGAAGCTCGACCCACGGCTGAAGGGCTTCCGCGCCCGCCTGTTCGAACAGACGGAGACGGCCGACAAGCCCGTGGGCACGCTCTGCCCGGAATGGGCCGAACGGCTCGGCCTGGGCACGGACGTGGTCGTGGCCGGAGGCGCCTACGACTGCCACATGGGAGCCGTAGGGGCAGCCGTCACCCCGCACACGCTGGTGCGCGTCATCGGCACCTCGACGTGCGACATCATGGTGGCTTCGCGTGAAGAGATGGGCGACCGCCTCATCCACGGCATCTGCGGACAGGTGGACGGTTCGGTCATCCCCGGCATGGTGGGCCTGGAAGCCGGGCAGTCGGCCTTCGGCGACGTCTATGCCATGTTCTGCCGAATGCTCGAGTTCCCGCTCCGCCAGGTGCTCCCGCTGACTTCATTGGCCGGCAAGCTGTCGGACGAGGAGTTGCAGGCCGTCATCGACGAAGCATCGGCGCGCCTCATCGGCGACCTGACGCGCGAGGCCGAACGGATTCCGATGGAAGAAAGCACGCTCATCGCCACCGACTGGGTGAACGGACGCCGCACGCCCGACGCTAACCAGTTGCTGAAAGGCACCATCGCCGGGCTGACCCTGGGCACCACCGCCCCGCAAGTGTTCCGCGCGCTGGTGGAAGCCACGGCCTACGGCACGAAAGCCATCGTGGACCGCTTCACGCAGGAGGGATGCCGCATCGACTCCATCATCGGCATCGGCGGCATCGCCTTGAAAAGCCCCTTCGTCATGCAGACCATGAGCGACGTGCTGGGTATGCCCATCAAGGTGTGCCACACCGACCAGGCCTGCGCATTGGGCGCCGCCATGTTCGCCGCCACGGCAGCGGGCATCTACCCACGGGTGGAAGACGCGATAGCAGCCATGAACTCGGGATTCTCGAAAGAATACCAGCCTGACACGGCCCGGCACGAGGCCTACCAGGCGTTGTATGACAAATATGTACGCTTAGGACGCTTCACCGAACAGGAATTGTCCTGAGCCGCTTGCCCACTTCCAGACGCGGACGGGGCGGATGAAACGGATAAATCCATGAAAAGGATTCCGGTTCACCGCGCTCCGCCTGCGTCTGTCTTATCCCCCCTGTTGCCCGGGGACATCCGCCGCTCCGGTTTTGACAAGATTTTTCTGCAAACATAAACAACTGATTCTTAACCGTTTCTCCTCCCGTACGGCGTTCGCTTGCGCGGAGTGCACTCCGTGCAACTCCCGAGCGCACTCCGTGCAAGTCCCGGACGCACTCGGGAGAAGCCCGCCACGTACGGAAAAAAATCCGGAAAAAAAATCGTTCCTTTGCAACCCAAGGGGGAGCAGTTTCCGTCTAACACACAAAGAAACCATTTAAAAGACATCAGACATATGAAAACAATGCTTTTGACACTCATCGCCGCCGCAACGCTCTGCCTGCCGGCGCAAGGAAAACAACGGACCGTGACCGAACGCGACAGCTTAGGAAACACAACACGCATCATCGAACTGCTGGATACCGTGCGCGACGGACGTGCCGAGACGGACACGCTGAGCATCACGACCTACGACACAGCACAGAACAGGCAACACGTATCATCCAGCATCAGCACCTACACGTGGGACTGGGGAGATGTCTGGCCTTTCCAGGTCGCTTGGGTAGGCTGGGTAGCCATCCTGGGCACGCTCCTGTTCTTCGGGCTTCCCATCCTGGTTCTCTTCCTCGTGTTCTACTACCGCAACAAGAGCCGCAAGCAGAAGTTCCTGCTCATGCAGCAAGCCCTGGCCAGCGGGCAACCGTTGCCGAAGGACGTCTTCAAAGAAGTGGCCCTGCCGGACAACCGCACCAAGGGATTCAAGAACATATTCCTGGGAGTGGGACTCTTCATCTTCCTGTGGGCGCTGACGGAGGAAATCGGCCTGGCCTGCATCGGGTTGCTCATCCTCTTCATCGGCGCGGGACAACTGGCCATCTACTACACACGCCCCCAACAACCGGCAGCCTCCCCCACCCGGAAGGCCGAAGAACGCCCCCAAGCGAACCCGACGGCTGAACAAACGGAGGCAGAAAACCAACCCTCGGAAACTGTCCCCTCCGCCCCCAACCGCGACGAACAATGAAACGCCTGGACGACATAGCGTTGGTGGCGCAGGTCGCGATGTTTAACAACACGGCGGCCTTCGACAAGCTGGTCAGGAAGTACCAGTCGCCCGTGCGGCGGTTCTTCCTGAACCAGACTTGCGGCGACGCCGACCTCAGCGACGACCTGGCGCAGGAGACGTTCATCAAAGCCTACACCTGCATTGCCTCGTTCAAAGGCCTGTCCAACTTCTCTACCTGGCTCTACCGTATTGCGTATAATGTATTTTATGACTACCTTCGCAACCGGAAGGAGACCGACGAACTGGACACGCGCCAGGTGGACGCCCAATGCAGCACGCGGCAGAAAGACGTAGGGCTGGAGATGGACCTCTACCGCGCCCTCTCGACGCTGAAAGAAATAGAACGCACCTGCATCACGCTCTTCTACCTGGACGACCTGGGCATCGAAAAGATAGCAGGCATCACGGGATGCCCCGCCGGGACGGTGAAAAGCCACCTGTCGCGGGCGAAACAGAAACTGGCAACCTACTTAAAACAGAATGGTTATGACGGAAAACGATGACAAACTGATAGAACAGTTCCTCTCCACGGCAGGACGCCGGGAGATGGCCGACGACGGCTTCACCCGCCGCGTCATGCGGCACCTGCCCGACCGCCGCGAACGGTTCGTGCAGTGGTGGACGCGGCTGGGCTTCACCCTCGCCTTAGTGCTCTTCCTGGCGCTGGACGGCGTGGAAGTGCTGTGGAACGCCGTGCGCGAAGCCTTCACTTCGATGGTGGAGCAAGGCATGGCCTCCAACGCAGACCCCAAATCGCTGCTCATCGCAGGCGCAGTGCTGCTGTTCCTGGCGTACAAGAAAATAGCCTCTTTGGCCTGAGACAGGAAGAAATTCATCAGCTTCTTCCTCCTCTTGCGCCGTATCTCGCTTTTTTATGCTACCTTTGCCCCCTCGGAAACTTTTTAAGCAAAGATAGTTTTGAAGCACACTCTACTGATTATACTGCTGGCAGCCCTCCCGCTGGCCGCCGCACAAGGACAGGTTCCGAGCGACACGCTCATGATGGACTACCTGCGCGGGCAAGGCATCCCCGTGACGGGCAACAACCGCGTGAAGTTGCTCACCACGGGACAAGAAAAGTTCATCGACCTGTTTGACGCCATCCGCCAGGCACGCCACCACGTCCACCTGGAATACTTCAACTTCCGCAACGACTCCATCGCCAACGCCCTCTTCGACCTTCTGGCAAAGAAGGTGCGGGAAGGCGTGGAAGTGCGCGCCCTGTTCGACGCCTTCGGCAACTGGTCGAACAACAAGCCCCTGCGCAACAAGCACCTCGAAGCCATCCGCGCCCAAGGCATCGAGATTGTGAAGTTCGACCCCATCACCTTCCCCTACGTCAACCACGCCCTGCACCGCGACCACCGCAAGATAGTCGTCATCGACGGGCGGACGGGCTACACGGGCGGCATGAACGTGGCCGACTACTACATCACGGGCCTGCCCAAGATAGGCCAGTGGCACGACATACACATGCGCGTAGAAGGCGACGCCGTGCGCTACCTGCAAGGCATCTTCCTGACCATGTGGAACAAGGAGACCGGCCAGCACGTGGGCGGGCCGGAATACTTCGGCGACATCTCCATCCCGGCACAGGAGGCGGAAGAGGTGGCCATCGTGGACCGCGTGCCCCGCCAGACGCCCCGCTCCATCAGCCACGCCTACACCGCCGCCATTGACAGCGCGAAGCAAGTGATACGCATCATCAACCCCTACTTCGTGCCCACCAAGTCCATCCGCACCGCCCTGAAGAACGCCCTGAAGCGCGGCATAGAAGTGGAAATCATGATACCCTCGGTCAGCGACGTGCCGTTCACGCCCGAAGCCGCCCTCTACTACGTGCATAAGCTGATGAAGCGCGGCGCGAAGATTTACCTCTTCAACGGCGGCTTCCACCACGCCAAGGTAATGACCGTCGACAACACCTACTGCACCGTGGGCACCGCCAACCTGAACAGCCGCAGCCTGCGCTACGACTACGAGACCAACGCCTTCATCTTCGACCCCCGCACCACCGCCGAACTTAACGCCCTCTTCGACCGCAACCGCGAGAACAGCACCCTGCTGACGCCGGAAATATGGAAAGGCCGCTCGGGATGGAAGAAGTTCGTCGGATGGTTCGCCCATCTGTTCACGCCGGTACTCTGACGCCGATTTGCTTCGTTCCGAAGAAAAGCGTAACTTTGCGGGGAAATCAATCAACAATGAAACCATACTTAGACCTCCTCAACCGCATCCTCACCGAGGGCGTACACAAAGAAGACCGCACGGGGACAGGCACCCTGAGCGTCTTCGGCCACCAAATGCGCTTCAACCTGGAAGACGGCTTCCCACTGCTGACCACCAAGAAGCTGCACCTGAAGTCCATCATCTACGAACTGCTTTGGTTCCTGCGCGGAGACACCAATGTGCACTACCTGCAAGAACATGGCGTCCGCATCTGGAACGAATGGGCCGATGCCGATGGCGACTTAGGCCACATCTACGGCTACCAGTGGCGCTCGTGGCCCGACTACGAGGGAGGCTTCATCGACCAGATAAGCAAAGCGGTGGAAACCATCAAGCACAACCCCGACTCGCGGCGCATCATCGTCAGTGCCTGGAACGTGGCTGACCTGGGACGCATGAACCTGCCGCCCTGCCACCTGCTCTTCCAGTTCTACGTAGCCGACGGACGGCTCAGCCTGCAGATGTACCAGCGCAGCGCGGATACCTTCCTCGGCGTACCGTTCAACATCGCGTCCTACGCCCTGCTGCTGCAGATGATGGCACAAGTGACAGGCCTCCGGGCAGGTGACTTCGTACATACACTGGGCGACGCGCACATCTACACCAACCATCTGGAACAAGTGAAGCTCCAACTGACCCGCACGCCGCGCCCCCTGCCCCACATGCACATCAACCCGGACGTGAAGGACATCTTCGGCTTCCGGTACGAAGACTTTGAACTGACGGACTACGACCCGTGGCCGCACATCGCGGGACAAGTATCCGTATGAACTTAACACGAAGAAACAAATAAAGAAATGATTTCCCTCATCGCCGCCGTAGACCGCCGCATGGCCATCGGCTTCCAAAACCGCCTGCTTTTCTGGTTGCCCAACGACCTGAAACGTTTCAAGACACTGACCACGGGACACACTATCCTGATGGGCCGCAAGACCTTCGAGTCCCTGCCCAAAGGCGCGCTGCCCAACCGCCGGAACGTCGTCCTTTCCTCGCAAGAAAGCCTCCGGCTGCCCGGCGCGGAAGTGTTCCGCAGCCTGGAAGAAGCCTTGGCCTCTTGCCACCCGGACGAACACGTCTACATCATCGGCGGAGAAAGCCTCTACCGCCAGGCCCTTCCCTTGGCCGACGAACTTTGCCTGACAGAGATAGACGCCGAAGCCCCGCAGGCCGACGCCTGGTTTCCCCCGGTCGACCGGAGCGTCTGGCAAGAAAAAAGCAGGGATGCCCGTCCTGCCGACGAGAAACATCCCTGCCCTTATGCGTTTGTAGACTACGTGCGCCGCTAATCCCGGCCGTCATTCTCTTCTTCCTCTTCCACCGGCAATATCGGCATCTGGCGCTTGATGGCTTCGTGGAACGAAATCAACGTTTCCGTGCGCGCCAGCCCCAACGGCTGCAGCTTGTCGTGGATGATGCTCAGCAGATGATGGTTGTTCTGTGCATAAAGCTTGATGAACATGTCGTACTTGCCGGTGGTGAAGTGGCACTCCACCACCTCCGGAATGGCCTCCAGCGCTTTGGTTACAGCGTCGAACGACGCCGGGTCTTTCAGGTAAATGCCAATGTAAGCACAGGTTTCGTAGCCAATCTTTTCCGGGTCGATGACAAACTCCGAGCCTTTCAGGATTCCTATGTTCGTCAACTTCTGTATGCGCTGGTGGATAGCCGCCCCCGACACATTGCAGGCGCGTGCCACCTCCAGGAAAGGAATGCGTGCATTGTCGGCTATCAACTTCAATATCTGCACGTCCAAACTATCCAATTGATGATGTCCCATTGCGTGTTACTAATAGGTAAAAAAAACATTAAAATCCCGCCGGAACGCGAGATGATGCAAAGTTAGCGATTTTCCCGTCTAAACAAATACAGTTTGTTACTTTTCTTGGCGATAAAAGAAAGGAACGGGAAGATTTACGCCCCGAGCCATATAAGACAAGAGCAATCGAGAAGCATGCAAGTGAATGCAGCAAGACATCCTATCACAGAACTGTCGAAAATGCGAAGGTGGAAATCAAACACATTAATATACAACTGGATACGCATATCAGTTTGGTTAAAGTAGCTTAAAAGCGCATATCTGTAAGGTTACGTTCTATCCCCTTTTTTCCTACTTTTGCACCCCGAATAGGAATACAGAGAGCATAATATGGAATTTTACATCGTCTGTTACAAGAATAAAATTCACGATTTCCACGCATGGGGCGTAGCGGCTTTGATTTAGTCGTTGGCATCTTTTCTATTACTATATTCATTCGATAATTATAACATAATCAAAGTAACTTATGAGCAAAAAGAAAAGGCTCATAGGGCTGTTGTGCATCGCAGTCCTATGCAGCCAGGGATTGTGTGCCCAAACTCGACAAATGGGCATAGAGGAACTGTTCCGTCTTGCCGACGAACAGAGCAAAAGCATTCAAACGTACCGAACGGGAAAGGAAGCCGCCGAGGAAGCCCTTAAAGCAGCCAAGGCGCAACGGCTTCCGGATGTGAACGTATCCCTTTCCGCCAGCTATTGGGGCAACGGCAAGCTATGGGACAGAGATTTCAGCAACGGCATGACAATCGATATGCCTCATTTCGGCAACAACTTCGCATGGGAAGCGCAGCAGGTCATCTACGCAGGCGGTGCAATAAGCAGCGGCATCAAGCAGGCGGAACTTGGCAAACTGTTGGCAGAACTTGACTTGCAAAAGAATGTACAGGAGATACGTTTCCTGCTGGTGGGACATTACCTGAATCTCTACAAACTGGACAATCAAATCCGGGTGCTGCAGAAGAACATGGAACTGACAGAGGAGGTCATTGCCAACATGAAAGCCCGCAGGGAGCAAGGTACAGTCTTGAAAAACGACATTACACGTTATGAACTGCAAAAGGAGCAGCTGAACTTGCAATTGACAAGGGTTAAGGATGCACGGAGAATAGCGAACCATCAGTTGGTGACCACCTTGCATCTACCGGAAGATACCGAAATCACGCCTGACACTTCTTTGCTGGACCGGCAAATTCTTACTCTTACGGAAGAGGATTGGCAGGAACTGGCGGAAGCCAACAACATCTTCCTGAAACAAACGCAAGCGACTATCCAAATGAATGAGCAAAAGGTGAAACAGGAGCGTTCCGAACGCCTGCCGCATATATCCATCGTGGCGGCAGACCATTTGGACGGTCCTATCACCATTGAGGTGCCTGTGCTGGACAACAATTTCAATTATTGGTATATAGGGATAGGCGTGAAATACAATATCTCTTCCTTGTTCAAGAACAACCGAAAACTGAAACAGGCTCGCCTGAATGTCCGTCAGGCACAGGAACAACACCAGTTGGCGCAAGAGCAAATAGAGAACGCCGTGCAGGAAGGATATGTGAACTTCCTGACAGCTTTCACCGACTTGCGGACGCAGGAGAACAGCGTAAGGTTGGCTGACGAGAACTATCATGTCACCGACAACCGCTACAAGAACGAGATGGCGTTGCTGACCGACATGCTGGATGCAAGCAACATGAAGCTCACCGCCGACTTGGGGTTGGTGGACGCCCGCATCAACATCCTATACAATTATTACAAGATGAAATACATCACGCACACGCTCTGAGCACCCGGTTATAAGGGTATCTGATACTGTCGATGAAGGGTATCTGATACTGTTGATGAAGGGTATCTGATACTGTTGGTAAAGGGTATCTGATACTGTTGATGAAGGGTATCTGATACTGTTGGCAAAGGGTATCTGTGACCCTTAAAAAGCCCCACGCATGGGGTATATCCAATTGGAAGAATAAACGAAAAACAAATATCATTATGGTTACAAGAAAAACAAAGAAGCTGGTTTACAATACGATTGTCATTGCACTGCTGGTCATCGGCATAGGGTACGTCTGCTCACGTTTTCTCCATCTGGGCAGCGTGGAATATACAGACAATGCGCAGGTGAAACAACATATCACTCCCGTCAATACACGGGTGCAGGGCTTCATCAAGAAGATTTATTTCGAGGAATACCAGTCTGTCCACAAGGGCGACACGTTGCTCGTGATTGAAGATGCGGCTTTGTCAAAGTGGAGCAAAGAGTGCCCGTCCGCATCCGTCTGCAAGGCAATGACGCGGAGAAGGTGAGCCGTTTACGGGCAGGTTTCAATGTAGAATGCAAAGTGAAATACTGATATGAGCGGAACTGCACAACCCATGCCTTTCTCCATGCCGATGTTCAGGAGCTTTGTTCCTGAGCGGATACGGCCTTGGATGTATGTGTTCATCGCTGTCACTTTTCAATTCTCCGGCGGACTCTATTTAGGCACGTTGAACCAGATGATGGGCGAAACGACCCTGATGCGGGAAGACCTGCTGATGTGCCTCTACGCGAACCTGGCAGGGATGGCCATTTATTTCCCTTTGCTGTTCCGCATGAAGTTCCGTTTCACCAACAAGACGTTACTTTGTGGGGCGGCCACCGGGGTATTGCTCTGTAACCTGGTTGCACCGCATATCACTTTCCTACCGTTGCTGTGGCTGGTATGCTTCATCGAAGGCATGTGCAAGATACAAGGCACGTTCGAGTGTATGTCGAACATTCAGCTTTGGATGAGTCCGACACGCGACTTTACCGTGTTCTTCCCCATGCTGCATATCATCATCTTAGGAAGTATGCAATTGTCCGATTTGCTGGCCACTTATCTGATGTATTACTACCATTGGGATTACATGCAACTGTTTATCTGCGGCATCATGATGGTGGACTTGCTGATACTGACCGTATGCACCCGTCATTTTCGTATGTTCAAGAAGTTCCCTTTGTTCGGTGTAGATTGGCTGGGAGCGATACTTTGGGCGGCACTCGCCTTGGAAATCACGTTCGTCTTCAACTATGGCGATTATTACGACTGGTGGAACAGTCCCGTGATTCGCATGGTCAGT
>CASEKR010000067.1 GCA_949288585.1 uncultured Bacteroides sp.
TCATAGACACGAACGTCCTCATCGATTTCATCCTTGAACGTGAAGGAGCCAAAAATGCAGCCGACATCTTGCAATTGGGAGAAGAAAAGAAAATACGAACCGCAGCTTCTTTTCTGACCATGGCCAATACCGCCTACATCATCCGCAAGGGCCGGACACAAACTGAATTGTATGCCCTGCTGGCAGATCTATCCGACATGATAGAAATACTGCCTATGGACGAACGACAATTCAAGGATGCATTGGATCGCCCGGCCAGCGACTTTGAAGATGTCCTGCAATATGAATGTGCCAAGGCTCATGGATGCGATGTCATTGTCACACGCAACAGCAGGCATTTCCCGTTCGCCCAAATCCCTGTATTATCCCCTGCCGAGTTTCTCGGCCAAATGCTTTGATTACGGACTATCCACCCTGAATGATTGACCAACCCACCATCGACCGCATCATGGACGCGGCGCAAATCTACGACGTCGTGTCCGACTTTGTCACCCTGCGAAAGCGCGGGGTGAACTATGTCGGGCTGTGCCCCTTCCACGACGACAAGACGCCGTCCTTCTCCGTCTCGCCCGCCAAGAACCTCTGCAAGTGCTTCGCCTGCGGCAAGGGCGGCAACCCCGTGCACTTCATCATGCTGCACGAACAACTGTCCTACCCCGACGCCCTGCGCTACCTGGCCAAGAAGTACCACATCGAAATCAAGGAGCGCGAACTGACCGCCGAAGAAAAAGCCGCACAGACCGAGCGCGACAGCCTCTTCGTCGTCAACCAGTTTGCCAACGACTACTTCCGCCGCACCCTGCGCGACACGGACGAGGGGCGCAACATCGGCCTGGCCTACCTGCGCAGCCGCGGCTTCCGCGACGACACCATCGAGAAGTTCCAGCTGGGCTACTGCACCGAGAGCCACGACGCCTTCGCCAAGGAAGCCCTGGCCAAGGGCTACCAGCGCGACTTCCTCGTCAAGACCGGCCTCTGCTACGAGACGGACGACCACCGCCTGCGCGACCGCTTCTGGGGCCGCGTCATCTTCCCCTTCCACACGCTGAGCGGCAAGGTCGTGGCCTTCGGCGGGCGCGTGCTGGCCTCCGCCACCAAGGGCGTCAAGATGAAGTACGTCAACTCGCCCGAGTCGGAAATCTACCACAAGAGCAACGAACTCTACGGCATCTACCAGGCCAAGCAGGCCATCGTCAAGCAGGACCGCTGCTACCTGGTGGAGGGCTACACGGACGTCATCTCCATGCACCAGAGCGGCGTGGAGAACGTGGTGGCCTCCTCGGGCACGGCCCTGACCACCCACCAAATCAAGCTGATACACCGCTTCACCAACAACCTCACCGTCCTCTACGACGGCGACGCCGCCGGCATCAAGGCCTCCCTGCGCGGCATCGACATGCTGCTGGAGGAGGGGATGAACATCAAGGTCTGCCTCCTGCCCGACGGTGAAGACCCCGACTCCTACGCCCGGCAACACAACGGCACCGAGTTCCGCCAGTTCATCCAGGAGCACGAGACGGACTTCATCCGCTTCAAGACCAACCTCCTGCTGGACGACGCGGGCCGCGACCCCATCAAGCGCGCCGAACTCATCGGCAGCCTGGTGCAGAGCATCGCCGTCATCCCCGAAGCCATCGTGCGCGACGTCTATATCAAGGAGTGCGCCCAACTGCTGCACGTAGAGGACCGCCTCCTGGTGAGCGAAGTGGCCAAACGCCGCGAGAAGCAGGCCGAACAACGCGCCGAGCAGCGCGAACGCGAACGCCGCCAGGCACAGGCACAAACGCAAGCCGCCCCACCATCGGCAACGGACGCCCCGGCAGACGCGCCCGCCCCGCCGGATGTCCCGCCCCCCGCCGCGGAAGACCTTCCCGCCCCGGCCCCCGCCGACTACGTGTCCTTCATCCCCCAGGAAGAGAAGGAAGGCCGCGAGTTCTACCGCTACGAGCGGCTCATCCTCCAGATGGTCGTCCGCTACGGCGAGCGCGTCATGTGCAACGTCACCGACGACGAGGGCCGCGAGGTGCCCGTCACCGTCACCGAATACGTGGTGCAGGACCTGCACGAGGACGACTTGGCCTTCCACACCCCCCTGCACCGCCGGATGCTCCAGGAAGCCGCCGAGCGCATCGGCACCGAGGGCTTCGTGGCCGAGCACTACTTCCTCAACCACCCCGACCCCGCCATCAGCCAGCTCAGCGCCGAGTTGGTGAGCGACCGCTACCAACTGAGCAAGTACCACAGCAAGAACCAGCACATCGTCACAGACGAGGAACGCCTCTACGAACTGGTGCCCCTGCTGATGGTGAACTTCAAGTACGCTATCGTCACCGAGGAGATGAAACACCTCATCCGCGCCTTGCAAGACTCCGCCATCCTGGCCGACAACGACCGCTGCACCGCCGTCCTGACGCGCTACAACGAGATGCGGCAGGTGCAGAGCGTGATGGCGAAGCGGCTGGGCGACCGGGTGGTGCTGAAGCTATGAACAAACCGTTTAAACAAAAAGACCATGACAAAAAAAGAATCACTCCAACTATTTGAAGAGCAAAAAGTGCGTACCGTATGGGATGACGAACAAGAAAAATGGTATTTTGCCATTGTAGACGTGGTTGGCATACTTACCAATAGTGATGATTATCAAAAGGCCCGTAAATACTGGAACAAATTAAAGCAACGGCTTAAAGAAGAAGGATATGAACCGGTGACAAATTGTCACCAGTTGAAACTGCGTGCCGCCGATGGCAAAATGCGCCTCACCGACGTGGCAGACACGGAACAACTCTTCCGCATCATCCAGTCCATTCCGTCCCCCAAGGCTGAGCCATTCAAACAATGGATGGCACAGGTAGCCTCCGACCGCATCGACCAAATGCAAGACCCTGAACTTTCCATCGAACAAGCCATGCAGGACTATAAACGCCTGGGATATTCGGACAATTGGATAAACCAACGCATCCGCAGTATTGAAGTACGCAAGGAATTGACGGACGAGTGGCAACGAGGAGGTGTCAACGGGACGCAATATGCCTCCCTCACCGACATCATCACCAAAGAATGGAGCGGACGCACCACCAAGCAATACAAGCACCTGAAAGGCCTGAAGAAAGAAAACCTCCGCGACAACATGACCAACGTGGAGCTTGCCCTCAACACCTTGGCCGAGGCATCAGCCGCCGAAATCTCCAAGCAACAAGACCCCAAAGGCTTCCACCAGCACGCCGCTGTGGCCAAAAGCGGGGGCAGCGTGGCCAAGGCCGCACGCGACCAACTGGAAAAGAAGCTGGGCCGCACCGTCATATCCCCGGCGAAGGCAAAAGACTATCTCCTGCCGCCCGATGATGAAGCACGTTAACCTAACGTTAACCTTCCCCAATATAATATTTAGTTATCTCCTTAGTAGACAGTAGGCGGCATAGGACTGATGCTTACCAATGAAGGAATGGAAAACAAAGAGTTACGGACGTAAACCTTAGGGTTACGCCCGCAAAACTAAGGGTTACGGACGTAACCTTTATCTTTTAATGAGGTTCATGAACTCCTCACGCGTCTTGGCCTGGTTGAAGCCGCCGGAGAAGTCGGAGGTGGTGGTGATGGCGTTCTGCTTCTCGACGCCGCGCATCTGCATACACATGTGCTTGGCCTCGACGACGACCATGACACCCAACGGGTTGAGCGTCTCCTGGATACACTCTTTTATCTGCAGCGTCATGCGTTCCTGCACCTGGAGACGGTGAGAGAAGATGTCCACCACGCGGGCAATCTTGCTCAGTCCCGTGATGTAGCCGTTGGGGATGTAAGCCACGTGCGCCTTGCCGTAGAAGGGCAGCATGTGGTGCTCGCAGAGGGAGAAGAAATCGATGTCCTTCACGATGACCATCTGGTTGTAGTCTTCGCGGAACTTGGCCGAACGGAGCACCTCGTGGGGATCCATGGCATAGCCGTGGGTCAGGGTCAGCATGGCCTTGGCCACGCGTTCGGGAGTCTTCAGCAGCCCTTCGCGGCTGGGGTCTTCGCCCAAGAGGGTGAGGATGCGGTGGTAATGCTCTATGAGTTCGTCCAGATGGGGCGAGGGAAATTCTTCTTTTCCTAACATGATGGGGAATGGTTTACAGGGATTCTATATAGTTCTGACAAAAGAGAGATTCACAGAGGGACGTTGATTTGCTCCCTCACGATGGAAACGGCCTTGAAGTCGCCACCCAGGGCGCGCAGACGGCGCATGACGGCATCGGCCTCTTCGATGCTGCTGAAGTCGCCCGCCCGGCACAACCAGCGCGGCGGGTTGAACGTCGTGTAGACAGGCAAGTCGGGAAAGAGTTCCTTGACGTGCAGGGCCACCTCGTGCGCCTTGTTCTTGGCCTCGCGCGTGTTGTTGCCCGCATAAATCTGCACCCGGTAGCCGGCTTTCTTCAGCACACGCGTGCCGTCCGCCGACAGGGGCACGGCATCCGAACCGACCAAGGCAGCAATGCGCGCGTCCTGGTGGATGGTCACCTTACCCTGGCCGGGCACGTCGCGTTGCAGGCTGTTGAGGATGGCGTTGTTCTGCGCCGAGACGGAGAATGCAGCCAGGCAGAGCGTTCCTAATAAAACAAGTCTTTTCATATTCCTTTATTTAAGCAATAAATTCCGGCATCCGGAAAGGAGGCTTTCCGACACCCGGAAAGGAGAGATTCCGACACCCGGAAAGGAGAGATTCCGACACCCGGAAAAGAGAGTTTCCGCCGGGCGGAACAAAAAACAGAAGAATGAAGGACAAAGCCGTGAAACAGGATTTCCCCCGTTCTCCACCCTTCGTCCTCCATTCTCCACCTCAATGGTTTAGTTGAAAGCGTCGATGATGCCCTTGAGGTCAGCAGCCTTCAGTGCGGCACCGCCAATCAGGCCGCCGTCCACGTCGGGGTTGGCGAAGAGTTCCTTGGCATTGCTGGGCTTGCAGCTGCCGCCGTAGAGGATGGAGCAGTTGTCGGCCACTTCCTTGCCATACTTCTCAGCCACCTGCGAACGGATGAAGGCGTGGATTTCCTGTGCCTGCTCGGGCGTGGCAGTCTTGCCGGTGCCGATGGCCCAAACGGGTTCGTAAGCCAGGATAATCTTGGAGAAGTCTTCGGCAGAGAGGGAGAAGACCGATGCCAGCTGGGCGGCAACTACTTCGTTCTGCTTGCCGGCTTCGCGTTCTTCCAGCACTTCGCCGATGCAGAAGATGGGCGTCAGGCCGTGTGCCAGGGCCAGCTTCACCTTTTCTTCGAGGATTTCCACCGTCTCGTGGTAGTAAGCGCGGCGCTCGGAGTGGCCCAGGATGACATACTTCGCACCCGTGGAGGCAACCATGGCGGCAGATACTTCGCCCGTGTAAGCGCCCGATTCCTTGTCGGCGCAGTTCTCGGCGCCCACGCCAATCTTGGCAGCGTCTACCAACGGAGTTACCGAAGCCAGGTGGATGAACGGCGTGCAGATGATGACGTCGCAGTTGGGCTTCTCGTTAGCCAGCATTTCATTCAGTTCTTTTGCCAGAGCAATACCCTCTTGGAGGGTCTTGTTCATTTTCCAGTTTCCTGCTACAATGTTCTTTCTCATAATTGTTACTATAATAAATTGGTTAATGAATCGTTCCTTCTTCGTTCTTGTCCTGCGGCGGCACGGGGCGTCGCGCCCGTTTCCGCTCCCGGCGCCTCACCACCAACACGTCAAGGACAATGACCACCGACAGGGGGGCGAAGAACCACAGGAGCACGTAGCCGACGGTGCGCCTGTCGTCCACCGGTTTCTGCCGCCCCAGGGGGAGGTTCTCCAGGCGGTCGGTCAGGACATATTCGTCGGGCAGGCGGTTGTCGCTCCATTTGTTCAGGACGGCGCCGCCCTTCAGGAGCAGCAGGCCGGGATTGGAGCGGATGATGGTCTTCAGCGTGATGTCGTCCACGACGCCGAAGGGATATTCGCCGCCGGTGCGGTCGCTCCAGAACTCGACGGCCTCGGCAGGCGATGAGGTCAGCGCGTAGAAGGCATAGCCGTTCTCCACGCTGTAATCGTAGATTTCGTTGATGAGGTCGATGTGGCTGTCGTCGGCATTCTCCACGCGGGGCATCACCAGCAGGAATACGTAGCCCGTGTCAGAAAGGATGCGGTCGGTCAGGTCCTCGCCCGTCTCCAGGCTCGTGATGTTGAAGTCCTTGATGGGCGGTTCGTAGCCCGGCTCCAGTTCCACGGTACGCGTCCCCACGAGGGTCCAGGTGCTGTCCGGGTAGTTGTCCCAGGTGACCTCCTGCCGCTGGCCGTCCTTCTCGAGGATGAAGTAGGTTTCGAGGACGCTCAGCTTCGCCCCTTCGGGAATCTCCATGGCCTGCTTGAGGTTGACGCCAATCTTGTAGGGGCGGAAATCGAGGATGGGCAGGTTGGCCAGGCAATAAAAGGCAAGCACGAAGATGAACAGGAAGGTGTACATGGACACCATCCATGCCAGTTTAGGCGTGACGAAACGCAGGATGTCCGCTTTCCACCGATACACCACCACAGCCATCGCCAGCAGCACGATGTTCTTGCCGAACGTCTGCCAGTTGGTCAGCACCCAGGCATCGCCGAAGCAACCGCAATCGGCCACGGGATTGAACAAGGCCAGGTAGAGCGTCAGGGGCGTCATGACGAGCATCATCAGCAACGCCAGCAACACCGCCAGGCGGCGGCGGATGCCAACCAGCAGGAAGATGCCCACGCAAAACTCGATGGCAGAGAGGCCGATGGCCGTCAGCAGGGAAAGAATCTGGGGGACCCAAGGCATGCCGAAAGCGGCCAGGTAATCCTGGATTTTATAGAAGAAGCCCAGCGGGTCCACCGCCTTGACGAAGCCGGAAAAGACGAAGGTCGCCCCCAGCACAAAACGGCACACGTTGACCGCCAGCCTACGGATGATATGTCTCTGCTCAGTCTCCAAACTCAATCTTTATCAAAGCGAATACGGCGTAATTAATCATATCCATGTAGTTGGCGTCGACGCCCTCGGACACCAGCGTCTGGCCGGAAAGCGACTCAATCTGCTTGGTGCGGTAGATTTTCATCAGGATGAGGTCAGTGTACGAACTGACGCGCATGCCGCGCCACGCCTCGTCGTAGTCGTGGTTCTTGGCCAACATGAGTTCCAGGGACATCTTCGCCTGTTTGTCATACAGGGCCAGGGCCTCGTCGACGGTGATGTCCGCCGAAGCGGCATGGCCAAGCTCCAACTGTATCAGGCCCACGATGCCGTAGTTGACAATGGCCATGAACTCGGACCGTATGCCTTCGTCCACCAGGGCAACCCCTTTCTCCTCGATGCTGCGGATGCGGTTGGCCTTGATGAAAAGCTGGTCGGTGACGGAAGCCGGCCGCAGGATGCGCCATGCCGGGCCGTAGTCATGTAGTTTCTTGGCAAAAAGGTCGCGGCAGATGGCTATCACGTGTTCAAACTGTTGCTTGGTATCTTTCATATCCTTGGAAATCTTCGCGCAAAGGTAGGAATAATATAAGGAATAAAGAAAGGGGGCACTCTAAATTATATTAAAGTACCCCCTTCCGCGTATGATTGTTTACGTTTTCTATGAGCAGCGCAACACTTGCCCCGGACGCAACACGGTGCGGCTCGTGATGCGGTTCAGGCGGCACAACTGGCTGACGGTCGTCCCCTGCTTGCGGGCAATCTTGGACAGGGTATCTCCCCGCTTGACTTTATAGAACAGGCCTTTCGCCGAAGAGCCTTTCGAGGAGTTGCCCTTGTTCTTGTGGAACGTATAGGTGTCGGCCACGATGTCCTGCTTCTCGAAGTCGAACATCAGGGCGGGATTCAGCGGGATGCCCAGGAAGCGGGTCTCGAAGTGCAGGTGGGAACCGGTGGAACGCCCGGTGTTGCCGCCCAGCGCAATGGCCTCGCCGGCACGCACCAACTGGTCTTCCTTCACCAGTTGTTTGGAAAGGTGCCCGTAGACTGTTTCCAGGCCGTTGTCATGACGGATGACCAGGTATTTGCCATAACCGCGCCGGCCTTGGTTCTTCACCACGCGCACCTTGCCGTCGAAAGCGGCGCGGATGGTGTCGCCCACGTAGACTTTGATGTCCAGCCCGTAATGGCCACGGCGGCGGCGGGGACGGTAGCCGAAGACGTCCGTGATTTTTGTATGCTCAGTAGGCATGCAAAAGCCGGTCAGGTCAAACGTATAGCTTTCGGGGACAATGGCGTCTTTATAGCCGACGGTCTCGTTGTTCCAAGAGGGATAGATATCGAACGCGGGATAGAGGGATTGCTCCACGCGGATTTGCTTTTGGAGGGCTAAGGAATCTACGCTTTTCAGTTTCCTGTCGATGGGAGCCTGGCGGGCGATGAGGTCTTGGGAGAAGGCCTGCGTACCGAGCACCGTCGCGGCAACCATACAGAGTGTTTTAATCAAGGGCAGTTTCATTCGTTTCGCTGTTCATTGGGGATGTCCGTGCATCCATTCTGTGAGTGTTTCTAAAAATTCTCTCAAAGATAGCACTTATCTCTGAAAGGGCGAACCGTGTTTTAATTATTTTTCACACAACAACCCATCAACAAAGGAAAGAAAAGAGCGTAAGCAACTATGAGACAAACAAATAACATAAACATGTTATGCAACATGTTTTCGTCCATATTCCCCTCTCGCGCTCCAAAGGCTTTGGAATTGTTGTCCGTAAGTATCTGCCACGTATTAGAATGAGGGTGTGTCGGAATGAGTTTTGACTATCGTTCAGCATGACAGTTGGATAGCAACGCTCATTTTCGGCACACCCTCCAATTAGCAATATATACTATGCAAGCGGGTTACATCAGGTATTTTTGAACAAACCAGCGTTGGTCAAGATAGTTGTTGCCCACGTTGACCGATTCGAGGTACTTGCCGTTGTAGTCGTAAATATCGACAGTGACATCGTTTGAGGTGTCTGAATTTTTAACAAACCCTATTCGCTTCAGTCCGTTGATGTGTCCGTCGTAAACCGGGCGGCAGAAAGTGGCACCGTTTTCCTTGATGCAACCCTGCTTGCCGTTTTTCACTACTATCACGCCATAAGACTCGTAACCCCAAATGCGGTCGTAGTTGCCTGCGCAAGGTACTATCTCCTTGCCTTTGCCGTTGATAACTTTCACTACCCCTATGCGCCCGTCGGCATCCCACACGTGGAAGCCGTCGTCGAGGTGACCGTTGTCCGAAGTTATGGCCTCGGTGATTTGCGAGTATTTGATGGGCAGTATCAAATTGTCTTTGTCGTCCACCACGCCGAACTTGCCGTTCTGCTCCACGCAGTAATAGCTCTTAGCCCCGATGAACCGCTTGTAATTGGAATATTTGCGAGTGGTCGTGCCCTTATCTAACGGGTTGTATGTGATAGTTCTCCCATTGTCGTATAAGTAGCCCAATGGTGGATTTTCGGAGAACGAGCCACTGTCATATTGGCATGGAACCAACACTTTGCCGAAGTTGTCGAGAATTCCGGCTTTCCCGTTCGACATTACGACAAAACAGGCATCCCTTCTTTGTTTTTGCTTTTCATAATACTTCAAGTATTTGAACGGGATATACTTTTCGCCGTCTTTAACATTATACGGGTATATGCATTCAGCGATCATTTTGAGGCTGTTGTTGACGGGTGCTAGTATTCCCCACAAGGAGTCTTTCATTAGGTAATAATTGTAGTAATTGCAAATACTCCCGTTTTCTATGCGGTTGTTTTGGTTGTCTTGTACGATTTCATCGTATTCTACCGGAATCACGATTTTGCGAGTTTCATCTACAAGGCCATATTTGCCGTTGCCGTCGGTGATTATAATGCCATCATTTACCGATCGGGTAGCCCTATATATTTTGCCTGTGTTGGATATGCACAGCATTTTATTGCCGCCGTCCATAGGAAGTAATAAAAGTGTCGAGTCGGTGGGCATGGGTTGCGAAAGTACGCTGCTGTCGCGGTCTCCTTTTTGCGAGCAGACATATAAGTTGCCCACTAAGTGCTGCACACTGCTTACGCCACTGATGATAATTCCGCTTTTGGTTGTCAGGAAACTAAATTCTCCGCCGTTTCTCATGTCAAGTACCGATTTGCTATACTTCGATGTTAACTTCTCGCGCGTATCGTTGGATATGTATGACAAGCCGATTTCGCCTGAAATGATTTGGACAGTGTCGTTGACTTGTTTTATCCACACGTTTTCCAAAGACGTTTTTTTGCCGCTGCCGGCCAGTTTGTCCCATGCCTGCCATTTTTCGGGGTTGTCGACCTCCTGCGCAAATATGTAACCAAACATTGACAACATATCGTGCTTGTATTTGCAGTCAAGGGCTTTCTTGCCGTCGGGCCTTATCAGTCCCCACTTGCCGTCTTTCTGCATTATGTAATAGTTGTCGCCGCATGGCTCGATTGCAGTGTACTCGGCCTTGGCAACCCATTTGCCGGTATTGTCAACCATTCCCCATTTCCCTTTGTCGTTTTGCTTTGGGGTCACCGATTGGGCAAATACTGCCCCCGTTGAAACGATGGCAATCATTAGCAGTGTCATCGCTTTCTTGATAAGATTTTTTGTGTCCATAATATAATTAGTGTTTTATGAATGTAATATTTATGTTCAGGTTATTCATATTTGGCCGTATATACATGGCACTACGGCGACATTCCCGGATGGAAAGCCGCTACTGAGGTGGTTGTGTCGATATGTCGGTTTGCTATATGTCCCATAGACCATTATCTTGCATTATATTACAACAGCACAAAGCCATACCGAGGCTGGCTGCTGCCATATGTTCTGCAAGACGGGACGCAGGAATATTGATTATTCACATTTTGTGTGGGGGGAGAAGAGCCGTCCCACTACTTTCTCCACACCGCCCGGCAAGGTGGTGAGGCGAATTGCTCTAAGGTAGTGTAATCTCCCCAAAGGTGTGGCGGGCACACCTTTTCAGCACCGCAAAGGTAACAAGAAAAGATGAATCAAGCAATGTAACATATAAAAATTACAAAATCTTCATGCTTTTTTATCCTCAGGTTAGGAGCCATGCACCGAGTGCATGGGAAGCAAACGCCGAGTGCATGGGAGGCAAACACCGAGTGCACTGGAAGCACGGCTCTTCCGGACAGCCTTCAACTGATGGCCGCCCAGTTCACGTTGGTCTTCCGCAAGGCCTTGAGTTGCCGCCAGAGCACTACGTTTTCCGGCGCCGTGCCGTCGGGGTCTTCCTCTATCACCTTTTGGGCCACCTCGCGGACATGCTGCAAGAGTTGGCCGTCGCGGGCGATGTCGGCAATCTTCAGGTCGAAGGCCACGCCGCTCTGCTGCGTGCCCTCCAGGTCTCCGGGGCCGCGCAGCTTCAGGTCGGCTTCGGCAATCTCAAACCCATCGTTGGTGCGCACCATGATTTCCAGGCGCTTGCGGGTGTCTTCGGCCAGTTTGTAGCCGGTCACCAAGATGCAATAGGACTGGTCGGCGCCGCGCCCCACCCTGCCCCGCAACTGGTGGAGTTGCGACAGGCCGAAGCGTTCGGCATTCTCGATGACCATGACCGAGGCGTTGGGCACGTTCACCCCGACTTCAATCACCGTGGTGGCGACCATGATTTGCGCCTCGCCCGAGACGAAACGCTGCATCTGCCCGTCCTTCTCCGCAGGCTTCATGCGGCCGTGCACCTTGCACACCACGCAATCGGGAAAGGCGGCACAGATGCGTTCATAGCCCTCTTCTACGTTCTTCAAGTCGGTCTTCTCGCTCTCCTTAATCAACGGGTAGACGATGTAAACCTGGCGGCCTTCGTCTATCTGCTTGCGCATGGAACGGTAGAGGCTCTCGCGGTGGCTGTCGAACTGGTGGATGGTGACAATGGGCTTGCGCCCGGGGGGCAGTTCGTCGATGACCGACACGTCCAAATCCCCGTAAAGCGTCATGGCCAGGGTGCGCGGGATGGGGGTAGCCGTCATGACCAGCACGTGCGGCGGTTGGTCGTTCTTCGTCCACAGGCGCGAACGCTGCTTCACGCCGAAACGGTGCTGCTCGTCGATGACTGCCAGCCCCAGCGAAGCGAAGTTCACCGTGTCCTCTATCAAAGCGTGCGTCCCGACCAGGATATGCACGTCGCCCGACAGCAGTCCGGCCAGTATGGCCTCCCGCCTCTTTCCTTTCACGGAACCGGTCAGCAACTCCACGCGCACATCCATCCCCTCCACGAAGCGGCAAATGGTTTCATAATGCTGGTTGGCCAGAATCTCGGTAGGCGCCATCAGGCACGCCTGGAAACCATTGTCCAGCGCAATCAGCATGCTCATCAGCGCCACCAAGGTCTTTCCGCTGCCCACGTCGCCCTGGAGCAGGCGGTTCATCTGACGGCCCGAACCGAGGTCGCGGCGGATTTCCTTCAGCACGCGTTTCTGGGCATTGGTCAGTTCAAAAGGAAGATGTTCGGAATAAAAAGTATTGAAGATGCCGCCCACCTTGCCGAATACGTAGCCCCGGTAGCGACGCTGGCGGTCTTGGGCATAGCGAAGGATGTTGAGCTGGACGTAAAACAATTCTTCGAACTTCAGGCGGTATTGCGCCTTGCGCAGCAAGTCGGCATTGGCGGGGAAATGGATGTTGCGCAGGGCGTCCGTCAGCGGCATCAGGTGGTGCTCGGCCAGGATGGCAGGCGAAAGCGTCTCGGGCAAAGGCCCGTCCACCTGCGACAACAAGACGGACATCATCCGTTCGATGGCCCGAGAATTGAGGAAACCGCGCTTCATCCGTTCCGTCGTGTTGTAGTAAGGCTGGAGTCCCCCGGGCGTCAGTTTCAGGTCGTTCACCTCCTCGACGTCCGGATGGGCGATGTTGAAACGCCCGTTGAACACCGTAGGCTTTCCGAAGACGATGTACTCCTTATGTACCTTGTACTTGCCCACCACGTATTTGATGCCTTGGAACCAAACCAGGTCCACGACGCCCGTCCCGTCCGAGAAATGGGCCACCAACCTGCGGCCACGCCCCTCGCCCGCCAGTTCCGTGCCCAGGATTTCGCCTTTCAACTGGATGTAAGGCATCGAGCCGTCAATCTCGCGGATGGCGTAGATGCGGCTTCGGTCGACATATTTGTAAGGGAAATAATAAAGAAGATCATGCAGGGAGGAGATGCCCAGTTCTTTATTGAGCACTGCCGCCCGTTGCGGGCCGACTCCCGAAAGGAATTTGATGTCACGCGTGGTCAGGTCGAACATGGCATGGCATTATATAAGGGCGGCGGCCATCTTCAGGTCAAAAGGCGTGGTTATCTTGATATTCTCGCGGTTGCCTTCCGTCAGCACCACCGGCACTCCCAACGCCTCCACCACCGAGGCATCGTCCGTGAACGACGGGGCGTAAGGTTGCGCATAGGCACGCTTCAGCAAGTCAATGTCAAAGACTTGCGGGGTCTGCACTAAGCGATATTGCTCGCGGTCCACGGTCTGGCTTCCGCCGCCGGACAACCGGCGCACGGTCTCAACCACCTTCACTACCGGGACAACGGCCTTCTCCGTCCTGGCCAGGTCATAGCAACGGGCTATCACCTCTTGCGAGACAAAAGGGCGGACGCCATCATGCACGCCCACCAGCCCCGGCCCGCTGACCAGCGACAGGCCATTGCGCACCGAATGGAAACGGGTCTCTCCACCGTCGGCCACCTGGTGAGGAAGCGAGAAATGGTACTCCTCGCACAACCTCGCCCAATAGGCCTGCTGGTCGCGCGGGAGTACCAGTATGCTTCGTATGTCCCGGTTGTAGGCATAGAAAGTCTCCAACGTGCGCATCAAGACAGGCTTCCCCCCTACGGGTAAAAACTGTTTGGGGATGTCCGCCCCCATGCGCAAGCCCTTTCCTCCGGCTACAACCAGCACATAATCCATCCGAAGACCCGATTAACGGAGGCACATGGCCTCTTCCAGTTCTTTCACTTTCTCCTTGCCGCAGAGGTGCTCTACCAAGGCAAGGGCAAACTTCATGCAGGCTCCCGGCCCTTTTCCGGTAATGATGTTCCCGTCTTTCTCCACCATAGCGCCGGTGTATTCCGCACCTTCCAGGTATTTGTCGAAGCCGGGATAGCACGTGGCTTTCTTGCCTTTCAGCAGCCCCAACTTGCCAAGTGCCATGGGAGCGGCGCAAATGGCGGCAATGTTCTTGCCTTCGCCGGCAAAGCGCACCAACAGTTTGCACAAGCCTTCGTGCTCGGCCAGCGTCGTGGCGCCGGGCAGCCCGCCGGGCAGCACCAGCATGGCGGCGTCGAAGAAGTCGCAATTCACAAAGTTCTTATCGCACAACACGGGCACACCGTGGGCGCCTTTTACAATCTCATCGTCCGTCACGGTCACCATCTGCACCGGAACGCCGGCGCGCTTCAAAATATCCACCGTGGCAAAAGCTTCCATTTCTTCAAAGCCATCGGCAAAGAAAACATAGACTGTTCCCATAAATTGTTTCTCCTATTTTAGATTAAAATAATATGTGATTGTTCCCATTTGGTTGTTCTTCCCGTCCACGGCATTGAACCGCGCTTTCCGTGCAGCATCTTCCGCCGCCTTGCGCAAAGCCGGGTTTACGGTATTGGTCTGCTTGTTGATTTCGGTGGCTATCACGTGGCCTGCGGGATTTACGGTAATGGTCACGACCACCCGCCCTTCATCCTGCACATTATAGACCGGACGGGGCAATCCTCCCGCACCGATGGAACGTCCGCCCAGGTTAAACTCGCCATAGCCCCCGACACCCGTCGATGCGCCCGCATCGGCATTTCCAGCCGGGCTGCCTTGCAGGCCTTCGCCTTCAGCCGCCTGGCCACGGCTCTCCATCTTGGCGCCTTTGCCAAAAGCGCCGGCCACTCTTCGCCGGGCGGCCTCCTCGGCTTCACGGCGTTGTTGTTCCGCCAGGGCTTCGGCGCGGCGGCGTTCTTCCTCGGCCTTTTCTGCCTCGGTCTTTTCAGGTTGCGGGGAATCTTGCTTCGGGGTCAGAGCTACGGTTTCCTCCAGGTCTTGCGTCAGGAGTTCCTGCTCTGCGGCATCTTGCGGGACAGAAGGGTCATCGGGCATGGCCTCCACTTCCACCAACGAAGGGTCTGACCAGCCGGAAGCCTGCGGCGCATCCCCCAACATGACAGGCACGCCGCTCTCTTCTTGCGGTTCGGGCAAGTCGAAGGTCATCCACAGCAGGAAGACAATGGCAATTATATGCACCGCCACCGCGCCTGCCAGGCCAACGTATTTCCCTTTCTTCTTCACATCTGTCATGACACAAATGCATTATTCGTTATCATTGTCTGGCGGGCGCGTGGCCAACACCATCTTGAAATGATTTTCGTTCGCGATGTTCAGCACCTTCACAATCTCCCCATACGGCACCGACACGTCGGCATACAGGGCGACGTACATCTCCGGTTCGCGCGTGGCGCACGATTGCAGGAATCCGGGCAGTTCGTCCAACGTCACGGGCTGTTCGGTGTCATTGCCAAAGGCTGCGTAGTAGTTCAGGTCCTTGTCAATGATTACCCGTGTCAAAGGCTTGGCGGAAGTCTGCTCTTTTCCTTGCGGAAGCAGCACCTTGATGGCATTGGGCGACACCACGGTCGACGTAATCATGAAGAATATCAACAACAGGAAGATGAGGTCCGTCATGGACGCCATACTGAAGGTGGGCGATATTTTAGCTCTACGTTTTAACACAAGCTGATCGGTTTAAGAAGGTTACTGGGCCGGCTCGTTCAGCAGGTCCATGAAGGCCATTGTCTTGCCCTCCATTTTGTTGACCACGCCGTCCACCAAAGTCACTAAATAATTGTAGGCAAACATCATGATGATACCCACGATAAGACCGCCGACAGTCGTAATCATAGCCTCATAGATGCCCCCGGACAACAGGGTGATGTCAATGTTGTTTCCGGCATTGGCCATTTCCCAGAAAGCTTTCACCATGCCCGTCACCGTGCCGAGGAAGCCCAGCATCGGTGCCCCGCCGGCAATGGTAGCCATGATGGTCAAGCCCTTTTCAAGCTTCGCTACCTCGAAATTGCCTACATTCTCAATAGCAGCCTGCACATCGCCCACGGGACGTCCCAGGCGGGTGATTCCCTTTTCAATCATACGGGCAGAAGGGGTATTGACACTGCGGCAATAGTCAATGGCCGCCTTGATTTCGCCGCCCAGGATATAATCTTTTATCTTATCCATGAAAAGCGGGTCTTCCTTGCCGGCCTTGCGGATGACATAGTTGCGCTCGAAAAGGATGTAAAAGCCTATCAGGGACATAACGCCCAGCACAATCATGATCCATCCGCCCTTGACGGCCATGTCCCACAGGTTCATTTCATCGGAAGCCACCGCCACGGGCGTCAGCACGGGGTTGGCTTCTGTCATTGCATCGCCCAGCGAAGAAGCCGCTTGGGCCAAAAGCATCATTGCATCCATAATAACTTACTTAATGAAGACAGTTTTTGTATTCCTGGATGGTACGTTCCAGCCCCAAATACAGGGCATCGCATATCAAAGCGTGGCCTATCGACACTTCGTCCAGCCAGGGAATGTTTTGATAGAAATAGTTCAGGTTCTCCAGGTTCAGGTCGTGCCCGGCATTCAGGCCCAGCCCCAAGCGACGGGCCACCTTTGCAGCCTCCACAAAGGGGGCAACGGCCTCTTCCTTATTCTGCGCGTAGGCCGAGGCGTAAGGCTCGGTGTACAACTCCACGCGATCGGCGCCGGCCTTGGCGGCATATTCTATCATTTCCGCATCGGTAGAGACAAAGACAGAAGTCCGGATGCCAGCCTGGTTGAAGACGTCAAGCACTTCGCCCAAGAAGGTGAAATGGGCTTTCGTGTCCCAACCGGCATTCGACGTCAGTTGCGTGGGGCTGTCCGGCACCAATGTCACCTGGTGGGGTTTTACCTTCAGCACCAAGTCTATGAACTCGCGCGAGGGATACCCCTCGATGTTGAACTCCGTACGCAACAAAGGGCGCAAGGCATACACGTCAGAACGGCGGATATGCCGTTCGTCCGGGCGGGGATGCACCGTGATTCCGTCTGCGCCGAAGCGTTCGCAGTCCTGCGCAACTTTCAACACGTCAGGCATATTCCCTCCCCTTGCATTGCGCAAGGTGGCCACTTTGTTGATATTCACACTCAGTTTAGTCATATTCAAAGCTTATAGTTTCGGGGCAAAAGTACAAATAATAGTGATACATTGATGCATTCTACAAAAAAAATGCCATCTTTGCACCCGGTAAAAAGAGAAACGAGATATGAAATTTGCCCTGTTCGGTAACACTTATCAAGCGAAGAAATCTGTTCATGCGGAACGCCTGTTCCAACTGCTGCGGCAACACAACGCAGAACTTTGCATCTGCCGCGACTTTTACAATTTCCTGGCCAAAGACATGCGGATGGAGGATATTCCAAACGCAGAATTGTTTGACGACGACCGTTTCCAGGCAGACATGGTCATCAGCCTGGGCGGCGACGGCACTTTCCTGAAAGCGGCCAGCCGCGTGGCCGGCAAACAAATCCCCATCTTAGGCATCAACACAGGCCGCTTGGGCTTCCTGGCAGACATATCGCCGGAGGAGATGGAAGAGACTTTCGACGAAATATACGAAGGCCGCTACCGCACGGAAGAACGCAGCGTGCTCCAGTTGAAGTGCGACGACCCGCGCCTGGCGCGCGAACCATACGCCTTGAACGAGATTGCCGTGCTGAAGCGGGACAGTTCATCCATGATCAGCATCCGCGCCACCGTGGGAGGTTCCCTGCTGACGACCTACCAGGCCGACGGACTTATCATCGCCACGCCCACCGGCTCGACGGCCTACTCGCTGAGCGTAGGGGGGCCTATCATCGCGCCGGACAGCAAGACGATAGCCCTCACCCCCGTGGCCCCGCACAGCCTCAACATGCGCCCCATCGTCATCTGCGACGACCGCGAAATCACCCTTGACGTGGAAAGCCGCAGCCACAACTTCCTCGTAGCCATCGACGGACGAAGCGAGTCATGCAAAGAGACCACACGGCTGACCATCTGCAAAGCGCCCCACTCCGTCCGCGTGGTGAAACGTTCCGGCCACCGCTTCTTCGACACCCTGCGCAACAAGATGATGTGGGGGGCAGACATACGCTGACAAATGTCTCCACATAAATGAAGAACTTTCTAAATGAAGAATTAAGAATGAAGAATTTTGGAGACGCTAACCCTTAGGTTGAGAACGCTAACCCTTAGGTTTAGTGTTCTAACCTTTAGGTTTAGTGTTCTAACTCTTAAAGCCTGTCGTTTAAAGACCGCTTTCCCACCCGCCTGTTCCCCCTCCTCCCCTTGTCCCCCACCTATGCGCTTGCACGAAACTCATTACGTTCATTGAAACCTGTGCCCGGTCGTGTTGGTTTTGAAGATAATTTCGTAATTTTGCGCCCGTTATCAACCTAATCAACAAAGAAATGGAATTAGCAAGCAAATACAACCCCGCCGATGTGGAGGGAAAATGGTACCAGTACTGGCTGGACCACCATCTTTTCAGTTCCAAACCCGATGGCTGCGAGCCGTACACCATCGTCATTCCGCCCCCCAACGTGACGGGCGTGCTCCACATGGGCCACATGCTGAACAATACCATACAGGACATCCTGGTGCGCCGCGCCCGCATGGAGGGCAAGAACGCCTGCTGGGTGCCCGGCACGGACCACGCTTCCATCGCCACCGAAGCCAAGGTGGTGAACAAGCTGGCGCAGCAAGGCATCAAGAAGACCGACCTGACACGCGACGAGTTCCTGAAGCACGCTTGGGATTGGACGCACGAACACGGCGGCATCATCCTGAAGCAGCTCCGCCGCTTGGGTGCCTCCTGCGACTGGGACCGCACGGCCTTCACCATGGACGAGGCTCGCAGCAAGAGCGTCATCAAGGTATTTGTAGACTTGTATAATAAAGGTCTCATCTATCGTGGTGTGCGCATGGTCAACTGGGACCCCAAGGCGCTCACTGCACTTTCTGACGAGGAAGTAATCTACAAGGAAGAGCACGGCAAGTTCTATTACTTGAGATATTATATAGACGGCGATGCCGAAGGCCGCTATGCCGTCGTGGCCACCACCCGCCCGGAGACCATCATGGGCGACACCGCCATGTGCATCAACCCCAACGACCCCAAGACGCAGTGGCTGAAGGGAAAGAAAGTTATCGTGCCGCTGGTGAACCGCATCATCCCCGTCATCGAGGACGAATACGTGGATATGGAGTTCGGTACGGGCTGTCTGAAGGTGACGCCCGCCCACGATGTCAACGACTATATGCTGGGCGAGAAGCATAACCTGCCGAGCATCGACATCTTCAACGATAACGGCACGCTCTCCGAAGCCGCCGGGCTTTACGTGGGCATGGATCGCTTCGACGTGCGCCGCCAGATAGAGAAAGACCTTGACGCTGCCGGACTGCTGGAGAAAGTGGAGGCCTATACCAACAAGGTGGGCTTCAGCGAGCGTACCAACGTGCCCATCGAGCCGAAGCTCTCCATGCAGTGGTTCCTCAAGATGCAGCACTTTGCCGACATGGCCCTGCCGCCGGTGATGAACGACGAACTGAAGTTCTATCCCGCCAAGTACAAGAACACCTACCGCAACTGGCTGGAGAACATCAAGGACTGGTGCATCAGCCGCCAGCTGTGGTGGGGACACCGCATCCCGGCCTACTACCTGCCCGAAGGCGGATACGTCGTGGCCGAGACGCCCGAACAAGCCTTGGAGTTGGCGCGGGCAAAGTCTGGCAAAGACCTGACTTTGGCAGACCTTCGCCAAGACGAGGATTGCCTCGACACTTGGTTCTCCTCCTGGCTGTGGCCCATCTCCCTCTTCGACGGCATCAACAACCCCGGCAACGAGGAAATCAAATATTACTATCCCACGAGCGACCTGGTGACCGGCCCGGACATCATCTTCTTCTGGGTGGCCCGCATGATTATGGCCGGTTATGAGTACATGGGCGATATGCCTTTCCGCAACGTCTATTTCACCGGCATTGTGCGCGACAAGCTGGGCCGCAAGATGTCCAAATCGCTGGGCAATTCGCCCGACCCGCTGGAGTTGATAGACAAGTTCGGTGCAGACGGTGTGCGTATGGGCATGATGCTCTCCGCCCCGGCGGGCAACGACATCCTCTTCGACGAGGCCCTGTGCGAACAAGGACGCAACTTTTGCAACAAGATATGGAATGCTTTCCGCCTTATCAAGGGCTGGGAGGTGAGTGCTGAAGTGGCTGTGCCCGAAGCCTCTGCCTTGGCCATGCAATGGTTTGAAGCCAAGCAAAGCGCCGTGGCCGCCGAAGTAGCAGACCTCTTCTCGAAGTACCGCCTGAGCGAGGCTCTGATGGCTGTCTACAAGCTCTTCTGGGACGAGTTCTCTTCCTGGTACCTGGAAATGATCAAGCCCGCCTACGGACAACCCATCAGCAAGGAAGTGTACGACCGCACCATCGGTTTCTTCGACAACCTCCTGCACCTGCTCCATCCCTTCATGCCCTTCATCACTGAGGAGTTGTGGCAGCACATCGTAGACCGCCAGGAAGGCGAGAGCCTGATGGTCAGCCCGATGGCCGCTCCCGCCGCTTATGAGGAAAGCCTCTTGCAACAGTTCGAAGTGGTCAAGGAGGTCATCAGCAACATCCGCGCCATCCGCTTGCAGAAGAACATCGCGCAGAAGGAGACGCTGGAGTTGCAAGTGGTGGGCAGCAATCCCATCGAAGCCTTCAATGCCGTGCTGGTGAAGATGTGCAACCTTTCCGCCATCTCCGTGGTGGAGGCCAAGGCAGACGGTGCCGCCGCCTTCATGGTGGGCACTACGGAGTATGCCGTGCCTCTGGGCAACCTCATCGACGTGGAGGCAGAGATTGCCCGCATGGAGGCAGAATTGAAGCACAAGGAAGGCTTCCTGCAAAGCGTGTTGAAGAAGCTCTCCAACGAGAAGTTCGTGACCCACGCTCCTGCCAACGTCATTGAGTTGGAACGCAAGAAGCAGGCCGATGCCGAGAGCATCATCAAGTCGCTGAAGGAGAGCATTGCCGCCTTGAAGAAGGCGTAAAGAGGTATATTATAACATAATAAGGAAGCGGGGATACGGCAATTAGGACGATTGTGGTTTCCACGCTTCTTTTATAAGAATCATATAAAACCGAATAAGATGAGAAAAGCAAGCAGAGAAATGCCCGCCGATTGGGCCTTGGAAATCATGCGCAAAGCACCATACATTACCGTTAGCTTTACCCGCCCGGACGGAACCGCCTACGGTCTTCCCCTCTCGCTGGCCTCGACGGACGACAAGACGTGGTATTTCCATTGCGCGCCGGAGGGCGACAAGCTCGAAGCCATAGCCGCCCATCCGGAAGTCTGCCTGTCGGCCGTGACCAAATGCGCGCCGACGGTAGGCCCCAAAGATGGTTCGTTCACCTTGCAATACCGTTCGGCCATCGCCTTCGGGCGGGCAACGCTGGTGACGGATGAGCAGGAGAAGATTGAAGCCTTGCGCGCCATCAGCGAACGTTTCCTGCCTCGCCATATGGATGCCTTCGACGAGGCCATCCGCCGGAGCCTGCACCGCACGACGGTTGTCCGCATCACCCTGGCTTCTGCCCCGACAGGGAAACGAAAGCAATATGACAAGCAGGGGAAGGAGATGAAATACGGAAGAATGGAATGAAATCGGAGCAATCGCAGCACAATTATGATACATCTTGAGAACCTTTCTATCGGCTATCGCGCCAAGCACAGCCCGAAAGTGGTTGTCTCCGGCCTCAGTGCCGAAATTCTGGGGGGTGAACTGACCTGTTTACTGGGTGCCAACGGGGTGGGGAAATCCACCCTGCTGCGCACCCTTTCTGCTTTCCAGCCCAAGCTGGGCGGACATATATATATAATAGGTAAGGAACTGGAGGAGTATGCCGACCGCGACCTGGCGCGCCTGTTGGGTGTGGTGCTGACCGAGCGGCCCGATGTGCATAATCTCTCCGTGGAAGACCTCATAGGTTTGGGGCGTAGTCCCTACACCGGTTTTTGGGGTACCTTGCAGGAAGAGGACCGCGAAGCCGTCGCCCGTGCCGCTGCCTTGGTGGGCATCGAACCGCTGCTGGGGCGCATGGCCGATACCCTGAGCGACGGCGAGCGGCAGAAGGTGATGATAGCCAAGGCCCTGGCCCAAGAGACGCCGGTCATCCTGCTGGACGAGCCGACGGCCTTCCTCGACTTCCCCAGCAAGGTGGAAATCATGCAGTTGCTCCACCGCCTCAGCCACGAAACGGGCAAGACAATTTTCCTCTCCACGCACGACCTCGATTTGGCCTTGCAACTGGCGGACAAAGTCTGGCTGTTAGACAAAGCGCAGGGGCTGGCGGTGGGGACACCGGAAGACTTGTCTTTGGACGGCACCCTGTCCCGGTATTTCGTCCGCCCGGGCATCGCGTTCGACCCCATCAGCGGCCTTTTCCGGGTGGATAATCCTTGTACCCGCCGCGTGCGCCTGGCAGGCGGGGGAACGCGTGCGGAGATGATAAAAAAAGCACTCCGCCGCAACGGCGTGGAGGCCGGCAGCGAAGTGCAGTCTGATAGTTGCGTCGAGATACAAGAGGGAGGCTATCTTCTGACCCGTCCCGGACATCGGCCGCGCACGGCGTTGTCCGTAGAAGAATTGCTCCGCCTCCTGCTCACTTCTTCTTCATAATGCTGTTCACCACGCGGATGCTGGATACCAGCTTGTTGGTCGAGGTGAACACGTCCACGTTCCATACGTGCGACGAGCGTCCTTTGTGGACAATGGTGCCCACGGCACGCACGGTGTCCCCTTCGTGCGCGGAAGATATGTGGTTGCCGCTGACCTGCATCCCCACTACAATCTCGTCGGGCTTGCAGGTTATCATCGAGCCGAGTCCGGCCACGGTTTCGGCCAGTGCCAGGGTTGCCCCGCCATGCAAGATGCCGAAGGGCTGGCGCGTGCGTTGGTCCACGGGCATGGTGGCCTCTATGCGGTCTTCCGAGGCATAGGTGTACTGGATGCCCAAATTGCCCATAAGAGCCGTCTTGCCGGTCTCGTTCAGGAAATCAAGGGGGATTTCCGAAGCATGCACTTCGGCCAGGATGGCCTTCTCCACGGCCAGAGCCACGCCGTCTTCCTCGTTGGTGCCTGTCACGTAGTCGGCGCAGACTTTCACCGAGTCGGGCGCATGTCCCATGGCGATGCCCAGCCCGGCCATCTGCAACATGGTCACGTCGGCCACGCCGTCGCCGATGGCCAGGGTCTCTTCGCGCGTGATGCCCAGTTCTTCCAGCAGCACGCCCAGCGTGTTGGCCTTGTCAATGCCCCAGGGCACGGCCTCGAGGTAGAAGGGTTCGGAGGGGAAGACGTCCAACGTACCTGCCAGGCGTTTCTTCCAGTGGTTCTCCAGTCCCGCCAGGGCATCGTAGTCGTCGCTCACCAGCATCACCTTGCACGGATTGAAGTCGATGGCGGCCGAGAGCTCTTCTTCTTTGATGATTTTCAGGTTGTTCAACGCGGCTTCCTGCTGGATATGCGGGTTGTCCGGATTGCTGGCCAGAATGGTGTTGTCGTGGTACGTGAAGATGTCGAACTGGTTCTTGCGGGCCTTTTTCTCCAGGTAGGGAACCAGTTCGGGGTTGATGCGTCGTTCGAAGATGATTTCCCCGTTTTCAGCCTTGATAATCTGGCAGCCGTTGTAGGAGATGATGAAGCCACCGTAGTTGCCCAGTTCCAGGGCCTTGGCCAGGGGGATGATGCCATAGGTCGGTCTGCCGGAGGCCAGCACGATGCGGACTCCCGCTTGTTGCACTTTCAGCAGCGAACTCAATGTCCGCTTGGTGATTTGTCGCTCGTTGTTGAGCAATGTCCCGTCTACGTCCAGGACTAATAGTTTGTACTTCATGGCCGGTTGAGTATTGGTTTGAACTACAAATATAGGAAATAGTTTGGTAATGCCGCAAGATGTAAGGATCTTTTTTTGCAGAAACACTTTGTTCCACCGGAGGAAACATTTAGTGCCACCGGCGGAAACTCTTAGTGCCACCGGCGGAAACTCTTAGTTTCACCCAAGGAAACATTCGTCCCTCATCCACCCGATGAACCCGCGAAAAGGAAATTTCCATGAAACACGGAGGATTTCGATCGGAATAGAGTATCTTTTTGCCGGACGCGGAGAGGCGAGCCTTTCCTAAGAAAAAAAGACGATACTATGTTTCAGAAGATAAAGAAAAACATCCCCGCCACCACCCGGAGACGCCTCGTGCGCCTGACAGCACTGGCCGTACTGCTGGCGGTGGTCATCCTCGCCCAAACCATCCCGGGCTGGGGCGACGCCTATGCGCGGCACGTCTACCCGGTTGTCGGCGAACTGCTGTCCGACCTGTCCGGGCCGGTGAGCCTCGCGGGCGTGGTGGCGTGGCCGTTCCACGTGCGTTTTCATAGAAAGAAGAAATGGCGCACCGGGCTGCTGGGCTCCGCCGAATACCTGGCGTGGGTCTACGTGTGGTTCTACCTGGCCTGGGGACTGAACTATGCACAGTCCGACTTCTACCGCCGGACGGGCATCGTCCCCGCCGAATATACCGAAGCCGGCTTCCGCGACTTTGCCCGCCGCTACATCAGGCAACTGAACGAAGCCTACACGCCCCACGCCGCCGTCAATGCCGACGTCCTGCGCCGGGAAGTGGTGGTCGCCTACCGCCACCTCGCCCCCGGCCTGGGCATACACCCGCCCTTCGACGACCGGCCGCAGGCCAAGACGATGCTCTTCTCGCCCCTCGCCTCGATGGTGGGCGTCAAGGGCAGCATGGGACCGTTCTTCTGCGAGTTCACCATCAACGGCGACGTCCCCCCGGCCGAATATCCCGCCACTTATGCCCACGAACTGGCCCATCTCTTAGGCATCGCCAACGAGGGCGAAGCCAACTTCTACGCCTACCAGGTCTGCACACGTTCCAGCATCCAGGCCATCCGTTTCAGCGGCCTGATGTCCATCCTGCCCCACGTGCTGAACAATGCCTACCGCCTGCTGCCCGCCGGGGAATACGACATACTTTGCAGAGATATCCGCCCCGAAGTGCTCCGCCTGGCCCGCGAAAGCCAGGAGTATTGGCAGGGAAAATACAACCGCCTCATCGGCGACGCGCAGAGCAAGCTCTACGAACTCTACCTGCGGGGCAACCGCGTGGAGGGCGGACGGAAGAGCTATTCGCAGGTCGTCGGGCTGCTCATCGCGTACGAAAAGAGCAAGAGATTGAGTAAGTAAATAGAAATTTATAAGTGAGTTTTTAAGTTTTTCAGTTCTTGAGTTTTTAAGTTAGGCAAGACTGTAACGGGCGAACTTAAAAACTTATAAACTCAAAAACTGAAAAACTTAAATTATCATTTCACCTTATACGCCGCCCCATATATGCTCAGAACCTCCCCAGCCACTCGTCCAGCGACTCGCCTTCGGCAAGGGTGCAGCCTTCGGCCTGCTGCAGGCGCTTCTTGATGCGCGACTTCTGCTGGGAGACGGAGGAAGGGGCTACGGCCATGAGAATGCCTATCTGGGACACGGTGAAGCCCAGCTTGATGAGGACGCAATAGCGGATGTAGACTTCCGACAACTGGGGACAATGCTCGTGCAGGCGGGTGGTGAAGCCGTTGTACACGCGGTCGGTCACCGCCTTCAGTTTCTCCCAGTCCTCTTCACCTAGGAACTTGGGTTCCCGGCGCAGGCGTTGCATCAGCTCCGTGTCGTTGGTCAGGGCGTGGCTCAGTTCCTGTTCGCGGGCTTCCATCTCCGAGAGGCGGCCGGTGACTTCTTCGGTGTGCGCCTTCTCTTCCTCCAGATTGGTCTGTAAGGTGTTGATGGCTTGGTCTTTCTCGTGCAATTGTTGCTCGCGGCGGTGCAGACGGTCGCGGTAGGCCTTGCGGCCAAAGACGATGACAATCAGCAGCGCCACCGCCACGGCGAGGCTTATCAGGATGATGTCGTCCCGCTGCCGGCTGACGCGGGCATGGTCTTCGGAGAGTTGGTCGTTGGCATACTTCTCTTTGATTTCCGCCACTTGGGTGGACACCTGCTGGCGGGCAGCCGCAGGTTGGTAATGGAACAGGGAGTCGGCTGCCCAGGCGGCAAGGTCGGGTCGCTTCTTCGCCTGGTAGTATTGGAAGAGCATCTCGTAGACGTGGTAGCGGATGTTGTTCTGATGGGCAGGCAGGGCAAGGGCTTGGTCTATGTAGACTTGCGCCGAGTCGGGACGGTCCAACTGGAGGAAGACGGTTATCAGGGAGAACAGCGTGGCGCCTTTCTGGTCGGGGAATGTGCGAAGCCCGAAGTCTTTCGTCTCTTGCAACAGGGGCAGAGCCTCGTGGGGATGCTGGCGGTGTATGTAGAGTGTGGCGAGTTCGTATTTGGCCACCATCTCGTTAAACTCATCCCCTGCCTCGTGCGCCAGTTCAGCCGCCTTGCGGTAATGGGCGACACCTTCCTGCCAACGGTCGTAGAGGGAATCGCCGGGCAAGGCAGCGATGTACAGACGCCCCAAGTTGGCATGGCAGGAGGACAACCGGGAAGCGTCGCCCAATTGCTCGGCCAGGCGCATGGCATTCCCGTAGGCTTCCGCCGCCTCAGAACGCAGTTCGGTGCGCAAGAGATATAATTCGCCCAGCCTCATCCAGCACAGGAGTACTTGCGTAGAGTCGCCTCCTTGGCGGGCCAGGCTGAGTGCCTTTTGGTATGTCAGCAGGGCATCAGCAGCATTATCCCTCCGCTCCAAGCCCATGCCGTGCAGAAGGAGGGCGCGAACCCGCTCGCGGGGTGTGCCGTGCTTTTCCAGGTAATCGACAAGGGGTGCCGTTACGGAGTCGGGCGCAGCCTGCTGGGTCTCGAAAGTGGTCAGCCACGCACGCACCAGGCGGCGCACCACTTGTTCGTGCTCATCGGCATCGGGAGCGGCCTGTTCAAGGGAGTCCAAACGGGCGAAGTCTGTTTGTCCGTCCGTTGAGGTGGATGAAAGTATGTCGAGCAAAGCTTCGCGCCGGGCTTGGCTGCCGCCTCCGCACGAAGCGGTCAGCAGGCAGACAGCCAGCCCGAATAAGAGAATGTAGAGTATGTTTCGCATCCGAATCGTTGTTTGTGGTTATCAATTCGGGCGCAAAAGTAGACATTTCCCTTCGCTTTTCCAAACCAATGTCTTAGTTCCCACTCACATACGGCTTCGCTGCTCCTGCCCGGCACCCGTACCTTTGTACTTGCTCTTCGAGGGGTTGAACTTGTAGCGCAGGGTCAGCGTGAAGGAGCGGCGCGACTCCGGGGCGAGGGTAAGCGTGCGATTACCGCTATATAACGTGACCCATGCATCGCGCGAGTTGAACAAGTCCGTGCCTTGCAGTTGCAGGCTGAGACGTTCGTTGAAAAAGGCTTTGCGCAGATTGACGTTGACCGCCCAACCTACTTCGCCGATATAGGCATTCTCATTGTCACCGGGCGTGTCGAGCGATGCGTCCACATCCAACAGCAATCCCCAAGGCAGACGGAAGTTGTTGCGCCAGTTGAAGCTACCCATCGGGTTGTTGAAGTTCTTGCGCGTGCCGTCGGGCATATCCACCCTATACCATTGTTGAAGCAGCATCAGCGTGAGTTGGGGCGACCAGATGCCGATGGTGGGCGAGAAGCTGAGCGTGGCGTAAAGTTTGTCGGAATCATACTTGTTGAAGTAACTTAGCAGCGAAACTGTGGGATCGTCTGCCGAATAAGAAGTGCCTAATTGTACAATGGCATCCTTAGCGTGCGTATAACGGGCATTGAAGTATATCCACTTCCAAGAGGCATCCAAAGAAAGGCGTTGGATAATGGAAGGTCGAAGCAACGGGTTGCCACCCTCGTAGGTGTAGCGGTTGGCATAGGTGATGTTGCTGCGCAGCATATAATACGCAGGACGGTAGATGCTGCCCGAATAGCTCAGCGACAGTTGCGCCTTACCCACGGGCAAGGCGAGACCCAGCGTGGGAAACACATTATCATACTTACGGCTCTGCTCGTCCACACGAACGCCGCCCTCGTAATAGTCGGACGTGATGTGCTCGTAGCGGACGCCGGCCTGGGCTTGCAGGTTGCCGAAGGCGCGGCTGTACTCCAAGAAAGCCGAGGCGGCGTTCTCCTCGATATTACTCAGGTTGTCCGCCAGGATGCTTTGGTCGTTCAGGAAGGTGTTCTCGCGATTGGTGTAGGTATATTCCCCGCCGAAGGAGAGGTTGCCCTCCCACAAGGGACGACTGACGATGAGTTTAGCGGCATAGAGCGTGTTCTCGTCCTTGTTGTAGGTGGTGACGCGCTGCTCCTGCAAGGTGCCGCCCGCCGGGGTGTACTGCTCCAGCATATCTTGCGACATCTTGATGTACGACCACAGGCCGTCGGCGTTGAAGTCAATGTTCCAGTCGCCCGCCTGCCCGTTGTAGTAGACATTGAGGGAGTGGCTGGTAGCGGGATTGGGTTGCACGCCCCGGCTGATATTTTCCTCATAAAGCACATTGTCCTGATACACCAACGAGTGCATAGGATCGATGTTTAATTGCTCCTCCGGCGTGCGGTCGAAGTCGTAGCGGGCACCGATGGAATGACGGTCGTTGAACTGGTAGTTCAGCGAGAGCATCGTAGAAAGTTTTTTGGCGCGTGCATTCGTGCGGATGTCGCTCACCTGCAGCCACGTCTTGTCGAGGAAAGTCTCGGTGGTCATTGTCTTGTTGTTCTCGCCGTCCATATCCGAGCCAAAGAGCATCCCGCTGAGGTCGAACCCGCCCTTGCGGTAGTTGAAGTTGAATTGGTCGAGCACAATCCAGTCGTATTGATAGCGGGTGAGGAAGCGGTTGTTCACGCCGAACCCCTCGCCCTGCGGCTTCTTTGTGTAGATGCGCACCACGGCCTGCACTGCGGCATCGTATCGTGCGCCGGGATTGCGCACCACCTCCACGCGCTTGATGTTCACGCTCTCCAGTTGATCCAGCTCCGAGGCGTCGCGCATCTTGCGTCCATTGATGTAGATTTCCGCCGCGCCGCTGCCGAAGACGTTCACCGCCCCGTCGTCCGCCGACACGCCGGGCAGCTTGTTCAGCAGGTCGTTGCCCGTGCCCGCCTTTTCCAGGATACTCCCCTGCACGGTGGTCACCTGCGCGTCGCCTTTCAGCCTCACCTTGGGCAGGTCCGCCTTCACCACCACCTCACCCAGCATCTGCGCGTCCGGCGTGAGTTGCAGCGTGCCGAGGTCTTGCCCCATACATTCTTTATATAAGGTGACGTAGCCGATGGAGGAAACCCGGATAAGCCGGTTGCCGCACGCGGCGTTCAGCGAGAAAGTCCCGTCTTCCGCACTGACGCAACCCGCCACGAAAGCGGAGTCGGGCAGCGAAAGCAGCACGATGTTGGCGTACGGCAGGGGTTGGTTCTTCTCGTCCAGGAGTTTTCCCGTCAGGGTCTGCGCCTGCAAAGTTAGTGTGGCCAGCAGGCAGGCGCAAAGGAGTGTAATCCGTCTATCCATATCTGTATGTTCATTAAGTTATCATTTCCGTTCTTGCGTTAGACGAACCAAGTCGTCCTATCGTTGCACGACGGGGCAAAATTAACGCATTCCGCCGATACAGCCTTGCTATACAGCTATACAAGGGAATGGATATAAACAACTATGAGCCAACAGGATAAATATGAATAGACGGATGGATGGCTATACAAACTTCTCACCTGCCTTACTTCAGATAGGTACGGAAGAACTGCTCTATCCTGTCGAAGGGTATCTTGTCGAAGTTGTCGTAGAGGTCCGTGTGGTTGGCGCCGGGGATGATGAGCAACTCCTTGTTGTCGCCCGTCAGCCGCTTGTAGACATCTTCGCTGAAGTAGCGCGAGTGGGCCTTCTCCCCGTGGACGAGGAGGACGGCGTTGCGAATCTCCGGGGCATACGTCAGGATAGGCATGTTGAGGAAGGAGAGGGATGAAGTCACGTTCCACCCGCCGTTGGAGTTGAGCGAACGTTGGTGGTAGCCGCGCGGCGTCTTGTAGTAGGCGAAATAATCTTTCAGGAACTGAGGGGCGTCGGCCGGCACTTCGTCGGGCAGGCCTCCGGCCAAGGCATACGTCCCGTTCTTGTAATCTCTCGTACGCTGCGCGTTGAGAGCCTGGCGCATCTGGTGGCGGGCATCGGCATTGTCGGCCTGGTCGAAATAGCCGTTGGCCGTGACGCGGGTCATGTCATACATCGTGGCGGCAACGGTGGCCTTAATGCGCGTGTCGATGGCTGCGGCATTGACCGCCATGCCTCCCCAACCGCAAATGCCGAGGATGCCGATGCGCTCCGGGTCTACGTCGTCGCGGGTCGAGAGATAGTCCACGGCGGCACAGAAGTCCTCCGTGTTAATGTCCGGTGAAGCCACATAGCGGGGCTGTCCGCCGCTTTCGCCCGTGAACGAGGGGTCGAAGGCGATGGTCAGGAAGCCGCGCTCGGCCAATGTCTGGGCGTAGAGGCCGGACGCCTGCTCTTTCACCGCGCCGAAGGGGCCGCAGACGGCGATGGCGGGCAGCTGGCCCGTGGCGTCCTTGGGGATGTAGAGGTCGGCGGCCAGGGTGATGCCGTAGCGGTTGTGGAAGGTGATTTTCGTGTGGTTCACCTTGTCACTCTGTGGGAATACCTTGTCCCACTCTTGGGTCAGTGTCAGTTGT
>CASEKR010000068.1:0-14289 GCA_949288585.1 uncultured Bacteroides sp.
GCGGTCGTAGGGTACGTCGTGGCCTTTGATGGTTTGCCAGGCTTTGTAGGCTCTTACGTGTTCCGGGGCTGAACTGTACATGCGGGGGAAGAGCATGTTCTGCGCATACTCATACTCGATGCGCCCGGGGATTTCGACGTAGCTGTCTTTTTCGTCGGGCGTGGCCTTCTCCTTGCGGATGAACTTGGTGGTCTCGCTCTTGATGCGCGGGTCGCAGTAGCCGTCCTTTGCGTCGAGGGCCACTTGCGAGGAGAATGTCTGGCCATAGAACAGGGGGCGCGTGCCATATTGTTCGCGGCCGAGGTATTCGCCCAGGGTGAAGATGTCCTCCGGCGAGTTCTGGTCCATCGGGGTGTTGGCGGTCGAGCGTATCACGATGAGGGCGTAGGAGGAGTATCCCACGACGATGAGCATCGTGCAGAGTAGTGCCGTGTTGAGTGTGCGTGCGCTGACGCGGTATTTTTTGAGGGCGGCTTGCGTCTGGGGGCGGAGGTAGAGCCACAGGAGGGCGATGACGATGAGGCCGATGACCACTGCCCCGGCTCCGTGCCCGTAGAAGGGGATGCCCAGCATGGCGATGCTGAGGATGAACGACAGGGGCATGCGCAGGTTGTCGCGCTGCGCGTAGGTCTCGTAGACGCCCCAGATGAGGACGGCGGCCAGCAGGACGACATATACCAGCACGCCCGTGTTGAACGGCATGCCGAGGGTGTTGACGAAGAACAGTTCGAACCAGCCGCCCACTTTCACGATGCCCGGCACCATGCCGTAGAGCACGACGGCCACGAGCACCATCGAGCCGAGCAGCGCCAGCAGCGAACCCTTCGCGTTGGCGTTGGGCACTTTCTTATAATAATATATAAGTACGATGGCCGGCAGGCAGAGCAGGTTGAGCAGGTGCACGCCGATGGAAAGGCCGGTCAGGTAGGCGATGAGCACCAGCCAACGGTCGCTGTGGGGCTGGTCGGCCACGTCTTCCCACTTGAGGATGAGCCAGAACACCGCCGCTGTGAATAGCGACGAGAAGGCGTACACCTCTCCTTCGACGGCGGAGAACCAGAACGTATCGCTGAACGTATAGGCCAGGGCGCCCACCAGTCCGCTGCCCATGATGAGCGTAGTCTGTCCGGCGGTGATGCGTGTTTCGTCCGTCGCTACCAGCTTGCGTACCAAGTGTGTAATCGTCCAGAAGAGGAACAGGATGCACGCGGCGCTCATCAGCGCGCTCATGTAGTTCACCATCTTGGCCACTTCGTCGGGGCCGGCGGCAAACTGCGAGAAGAGGTTGGCCACGAGCATGAAGAACGGTGCTCCGGGCGGGTGCCCCACTTCCAGCTTGTAGCCGGTGGTGATGAACTCAGGGCAATCCCAGAAGCTCGCGGTCGGTTCGATGGTCAGGCAGTAGACCGTGGCCGCAATGAGGAAAGTAATCCAACCCATCAGGTTGTTTACGGTGCTGTACTTTTTCATTCAGATTGGTCGATTGTTGCTTTTTTTCTAAATCTGCCCCCGTCCTTCCGGGGCACGTCGGGGCATACGGGGGGCAAAGATAGCGATTTGCTGCGAAAACTGTGGCAAATCGTCTGATAATTAGGATTGCTTAAGGAAGTTTCCGCTCTTGGCGGCTGCCGGCGGGGCGGGCGTGCGGGGCTTGTTTGTCCCGGGTGCGTTCGGTGTTTGTCCCGAGTGCGTCCGGTGTTTGTCCCGAGCGCACTCGGCGTTTGTCCCGGACGCACTCGGGACAAACAGGCCCTGCACGGCCTCTGCGGGCGGGTATCGTTTGTGTCTTTTTGCGGGCGCAAATGTTGCCTTTTTTGAAAAAAGGGACGGCGCGCGTTGCATTTTCGCGGGCGAGGCCCTACTTTTGTAGGAAGTAAACCATCACTTTATAAATCCATACTGTTATGAGAAAGAAAATCTTTGCTTTGCTTCTACTGTGCACCACGCTCATGGCGGGTGCCAAAGTGAAACTGCCCGCCCTGATGGGCGACAACATGGTGCTCCAGCAGCAGGCCGACGCACGCCTCTGGGGCTGGGCCGCCGCCGGGGCCACGGTGCGCGTGACTACTTCGTGGGACGGCCAAACGCGCGCCTGCCAGGCCGACAGCGAAGGCCGCTGGCTGCTGACGGTCAAGACCCCCGCCGCCAGTTATGCGCCGTATGAAATCACCTTCGACGACGGCGAGCCCGTCACCCTGCGCAACGTCCTCGTGGGCGAAGTCTGGTTGGCCTCCGGACAGAGCAACATGGAGATGCCTCTGCGTGGTTTCGGAGGCTGCTGTGTGAAGGAAGGGGTGGACGAAATCATCCGCGCCGCCGACCATCCGAACGTGCGCGTCTTCACCGTGCCGCTCAACATGTCCCACGAGCTCCTCTACGACTGCAAAGGCTCCTGGCAGGTGCCCTCCGTCCATACGGCCGCCGGTTTCAGCGCCACCGCCTGGTTCTTCGCCACTTCCCTGGAGAAAGCCCTGCGCGTCCCCGTGGGCATAGTTGTCTCGGCTTTCGGGGGAACCCGTGTCGAGAGCTGGCTGAGCCGCGAGGTGCTGCAAGGCTATCCCGACGTGCAACTGGAGCGGGAAGCGATTGACGCCTACGAGCCGGCCTACATGCGCCCGATGCTGATGTACAACGCGATGCAGGTGCCCGTCCGCAACTACACGTTCAAGGGCATCATCTGGTACCAGGGCGAGGGCAACGTGGGCGCCCATCAGACCTACGCCCAACGCCTGGCCGACATGGTGCGCCTGTGGCGCGACGATTTCCGCCTGGGCGACATACCTTTCTACTTTGCCGAGATTGCCCCCTATGCCTACGACGGTGACCCCGACGGCCTGCAAGGCGCCTACCTGCGCGAGGCGCAGTTCCGCGCCCAGAGCCTGATTCCCAACAGCGCGATGGTCTCGACCAACGACCTGGTGGAACCCTACGAAGTCTTCAACATCCATCCGCGCAACAAGCAGGCGGTGGGCCGACGCCTTTCTTACCTGGCTTTGAACCTCACCTACGGGTTGAAACAAATCAACTGCTTCGGCCCGCGCTACCAGTCATGGACGGCGAAAGGGAACGAAGCCTGGGTGAAGTTCGACCAGTTGCAGATGGGCATTTGCCGAAACTACGACCTCCGTGGTTTCGAGGTAGCCGGCGAAGACCACGTCTTCTATCCCGCAGACCACGTCTGGCATCATTGGCAGACGGGCGAAATGGTCATCTCGTCCGAGAAGGTGGCGAAGCCCGCCGCCGTGCGCTACTGCTTCCGCAACTTCCAGCCCGGAACGATGATTGGCGGCAACGAACTGCCCGCCGTTCCCTTCCGCACGGACAACTGGGAGTGATTATCAATATTTAAGAGAAACTTCGCGGAGATTAAAGAAAAAAATCGTTACTTTGCCCGATGTACATGCCGCGCTCCCCCACATCGTGCCCCCGAAGGCCGCTGCGGGCGTGGCGCGGGACGCGCACTGACTATTATTCATCTATTATATCCATACTTTTATGAACAACAAACTGATTTGTTTTGGAGTCATTGCAGGCGGACTGGCAGCATGCAGCCCGTCCAACACAGACTTCATCCGCTTGAACCAGGTGGGCTATTTCCCCCAACAAGAAAAGGTAGCCATCGCGGACACCGTGGGAATAACTGAATTTACCGTCGTCAATGCCGCTACGGGCGCGGAAGTGTTGAAGGGCAGCACGGAGCAGACAGTGGCCAACTCCTGGGCCAGCCAAGCCCCGACGACCATGGACTTCAGCGCCGTCACTGAGCCGGGAAAGTACTGGTTGTTGGCAGGCGAAGACACGGCGGTGTTCGAAGTAAAGGAACGTCCCTTGCAGGCCGTGGCCGATGCCGCCCTGAAAGCCTTTTACTACCAGCGCACGGGCATGGCCCTCGAAGAACAGTATGCCGGGCAGTGGAACCGCCCCGCCGGCCATCCGGACACCGAAGTGAAAATCCACCCCAGCGCCGCCGGCCCTTCGCGCAAGGCCGATGCCGTCATCTCCTCGCCCAAAGGTTGGTATGACGCAGGCGACTACAACAAATACATCGTCAACTCGGCTTACAGCATCGGCCTGATGCAGACCGCTTACAGACTGTTCCCCGACTACTTCTCCAAGCAGAACGTGAACATCCCGGAGAGCAACAACTCGACGCCCGACCTGCTGGACGAGCTTTACTACAACCTCGACTGGATGCTGACGATGCAAGACCCCGCCGATGGCGGCGTGTACCACAAGCTGACTACCCCGTCGTTCGAAGGTTTCGTGAAGCCGACGGAATGCCAGCAACCGCGCTACGTGGTCCAGAAGTCGGTGACGGCCGCCCTGGACTTTGCCGCCGTCATGGCCCAGGCCTCCAAAATCTACAAGCCTTTCGGCAAGGACTATCCCGGCTTCTCCGCCAAAGCCCTTCGCGCCGCAGAGCGCGCTTATGCCTGGGCCGAGAAGCACCCCGAAGCCTATTACGACCAGAACGCCCTGAACCAGCAGCACGACCCGGACATCACTACGGGCGAATATGGCGACAAGGACGCCACGGACGAATTCTTCTGGGCTGCCACCGAACTGTATTACGCTACGAACAAGCAGTCCTACCTCATCAAGGCTGTCAAGTCGTCGCCCCGCTCCTATACCCTGCCTTCGTGGGGCAATGTGTCGTCCTTGGGCGTGTTCACCTGGCTGCTGCCCGAGCGTGAGAAGCAGTTACGTGACGTCGTGGCCACCGGCCTCGTAGGTTCGTTGAAGAGCTACCTCCTGGCTTATGCCGCCGATGCGGTGAAGGATGCCAACAAAGCTGCCTTCCACGCTCCTTTCGGGGACGACCTGAACGACTTCGCTTGGGGATGCCTGGGCGAGCAAGGCGCCAACCAGGCCACTACGCTGGTCTTCGCTTACCTGGTGGACGGCAAGAACAACTACCTGACCAATGCCTACCGCGACATGGACTACATCTTGGGACGCAACCCGCTGGGCTACTGCTACGTCACGGGGCTTGGAACGAAAAGCCCGATGCACCCGCACCACCGCCTGTCGGCTTCGGACGGCATCGACGCGCCTATCCCCGGACTTCTGGTCGGCGGGCCGAACCCGGGACAGCAGGACGGCGTGCAATATCCGTCCAGCCTCCCCGACGAGTCGTACGTGGATAACGAGGCATCCTATGCTTCCAATGAGATTGCCATCAACTGGAACGCCGCGCTCGTGACGGCTTCTTCGTTGCTGGATGCGCTGAGCGTGCCGCAAGCAGGAAAGTAACCCCTGGCAGCGGGCATGAAAAAGCGGGACCTGTGGAATCCCGCTTTTTTTGTGCCTCTCTCCAGGGGCGTTCCGTTTATTTCCTTGTCCTATTATGTTGTGTGAAGCAAAGGGAAGCCGTCGCGGCCGGTCTTTGCTTCGGGTGGTTTCCCGGTGCAGTCCGGGAACACGAAGAATGTATCTTTCTATTTCTTTTTCAGGAAGCGTTTCGTTAGCCGCTTGCGTATCGGCTCGTCGTAGAGTTTCAGCGCGGCGTAGGCCAGCAGCACGCTGCCCGCGTAGACTGCGAGGGCCATCGGCCAGATTTCCCCGAAGGTGTAGTGCTTGTTGTCTATCAGCCACGCGTAGAAGAAGTACATCACCGGATAGTGCACCGCGTAGAGCGGGTAGGAGATATCCCCCGAAAACTTGCAGACGAGGGTAGAGCGGCGGTCGGTGGTCTTGCCCGAAGCGCCTATCCACACCAGGGCGGGGAAGATGAGGAAGATGCAGGCCGATTCGTACAGCCCGTTGAGGCTGACGCCGGCGCGTCCTTCGACGTAGGGTACGCTGAACAGCGCGAGCAGCGCCGCCGAGCAAATCCAGAACGCGCCCCGCACCCGGACGGGGCGGAACTTCCGCGCCAGCAGCATACCCAGCGAGAAGGGGAAGAGCATCCGCAGCAGCCCGCCGAAGAAGTTCAGCCCGTCCAGCGTCCAGCCCACGCCTATCATGCCGTAGCCCACCACGTCGAACAGCGTGAACCAGGCCAGCCCCGCGCCCGTCAGCGTTACGAGCACGGCGAGGCCCTTGTTGCCCAGGCGGTGGATGAACAGGGCGTAGAGCAGGTTGCCGATGTATTCGAAGAAGAGCGACCAGCTCGGGCCGTTCAGGGGGAACATCTCTGCATTGCCCCGGATGTCATAACACGCCCCGGGAGCGGCGGGGATGAAGAACAGGGCGCAGAGGAGGGCAAGCATCACCATCGACGTGGCCACCTGCGTGCCGTCCCACATGACGGAGCCTTGCAGCAGGTAGGACACTACGCCCAGCACCGCTCCCAGCACAATCAGGGGGTGCAGGCGGATGAGGCGCCGCTTGAAGAAGTTGCCCAGCGTCAGCGAGCGTCCCCAGCGGTCGTCGTAGGCATAGGCGATGACGAATCCGGAGAGGATGAAGAAGAAGTCCACGGCCAGGTAACCGTGGTTGAGGGTCGTAATCAGGGTGCCGCCGGCGGCGAACGACAGTCCCTCGAAGATGTGGTAGAACACCACGAGCAGGGCGGCCACCCCGCGCAGCCCGTCCAGAATCTCGTAATGCGGTTTGGAATCGGTGTAAGCGGCCGATGAAGGTCTTGGCATAGTGCGTATGGATGTGATGGTTAAAAACAACGCAAAGTTAGCCAATATCCGCCTTACAAACATTTGTCCTGCGACAAAAAAACTCACCTCCTCCCGCGCAGGCGGCTCAGCGTCGGGAGGGTGACGCCCAGGTAAGAGGCGATGTAGCCCAGTTGCACGCGCCGCGCGATGTCGGGGAACTGGCGGCAGAAAGCCTCGTAACGCTCGGCGGCGGGCAGGGTGAGCCGCTCCTTGTGCGAGCGGTGCAGGCGGCGGTACTCGTTCTGGTGGATGATGCGCCCCCAGTTGGCCAGCTCTAAGTTGGTCTGGAACAGGCGGCGCAGGTCGTCCAGCTCGATGCGCCAGGCCTCCGTCTCCTCCAGGGTCTCTACGTATTCTTCGCTCGGGCGGTCGTAGTACAACTCGTCCATGCTGAAGACGATGCTGCCTTCGGCGGCGAACGATGTGGTGATTTCCTCGCCGTTCACCATCCAGTAGGAGCGCGTGATGCCCCGTTCGATGAAGTAGGCCGCGCCCGCCCGCCGCCCTTCCTCCACCAGGAGGTGGCGTTTGCCGAAGCGGCACGGCGCGAGGCAGTCGCGCAGGGCGCGCTCCGTGTCGGCCGACAGGGGGACGAGGGCGTTGATGGCCTGCAGAGTTTGTTCCATGTTTCCGCGTTATCTTTTTACAAAAATAGCACATTCTCCGCACTTCTGTGATGCCTCCGGCGGACTATTTTGTAACCCGCTGTAAATGAGGCGTCCTCGAACGCCCCGGCGTTCGTTTGTCCCGAGTGCGTCAAACGGAAGTCCCGGGTGCGGCGTTCATTTCTCCCGGGTGCGGCGCTTGCAAATCCCTTCCGGGGTGTTCATTTTCCGGGGATATTTCCTACCTTTGCAGAGAATAAAAAGGAGGTACCCATGAAGACTAAAACACTGGCCGGCCGCGCCGAGATGGAGGCCGTCATCGCCAAATGCCCCTATTGCCTGGTGGGGCTGGTGGACGACCACGGCGCGCCTTACGTCATTCCCATGAACTTTGCCTACGCCGACGGCACCGTCTACCTGCATTCCGGCCCCGGAGGCAGCAAGGTGCGCTTCGCCGAGGCGCGCCCGCGTGTCTGCCTCACCTTCTGCGAGGGGCACGAACTGGTGTGGATGCATGCGCAGATGGCGTGCAGTTACAGCATGAAGGCGCGGAGCGTGGTGTGCCGGGGCCGCGTCCGCTTTGTCGAAGACATGGCCGAGAAGCGGCGCGCCCTGGACCTGATGATGCGCCACTACACCGACACGCCCTGCGGATATTCCGACCCGGCCGTGCGCCACGTCCTCATCTGGGAGGTGAAAGTGGAGGAAATGACGGGTAAATCCTTCGGATTGCTGCCTTCCGAACTGTAATTGGCCCGTTTGTTAGGTTATTTGCCGAATACTTCGTACTTTTGTCGCTGTTTATCAAGATAGACAGACAGATGAGCCCATTGAACTTCACCCACATACTGACGCAGGCCGTCGACCAACTGTCTGCCCCCGAGAGTTACGAAGGCCTCTTCCTGCGGCACACCGAGGGAAACCCGCTCCCTTCGGGTCGCGACTTGCGCCGCTTCGTAGACTTGGCGCGCGCCGTCATCTTCCCGGGCTATTTCGGAAACTCGACCGTCAACAGCCGCACCTTGCCCTACCACATCGGCGTCAACCTCGAACAGTTGTTCGAACTGCTGACGGGGCAAATCCTGGCCGCCCTCTGCCTGGACGGCAGCCAGGAGGATTGCCAGGCCTGCACCGACGAGCAGCGGGGCCGCGCCGCCGACCTGGCCGCCCGCTTCGTCAGCGCCCTGCCCCGCCTGCGCCGCCTGCTGGCCACCGACGTCGAAGCGGCCTACAACGGCGACCCCGCCGCCCGCTCCTTCGGCGAGGTCATCAGCTGCTACCCCTGCATACGCGCCCTCAGCAACTACCGCATCGCCCACGAACTGCACACGCTGGGCGTGCCGCTCTTGCCCCGGTTCATCACCGAGATGGCGCACAGCGAGACGGGCATCGACATCCATCCCGGCGCGCAGATTGGCGAACATTTCACCATCGACCACGGCACGGGCGTCGTCATCGGCGAGACGTGCATCATCGGCCGCAACGTGAAACTCTACCAAGGTGTCACCCTCGGGGCCAGGAGCTTCCCGCTGGACGACAACGGAAACCCCATTAAGGGCATCCCCCGCCATCCCATCCTGGAGGACGACGTGATAGTCTACTCCAACGCCACCATCCTGGGGCGCATCACCGTGGGGCGCGGGGCGACGGTGGGCGGAAACATCTGGGTGACGGAAGACGTGCCGGCCGGGGCGCGCATCGTGCAGAAGAAATGACTTATAACTCGTAACTCGTAGCTCGTAACCCGTAGCTCGTAGCTAAATATATGGAACAAACCTTTGAAATAATCGCCAAGACCTTTCAAGGCTTGGAAGAAGTGCTGGCCTCCGAACTGATAGCGATGGGGGCCGATGACGTACAGTTGGGACGGCGCATGGTGTCGTTCCGGGGTGACAAGGAACTGCTCTACCGGGCCAACTTCGGCCTGCGCACCGCCCTGCGCATCCTGAAGCCCATCAAGCATTTCAGCGCGGCCGACGCCGATGCCGTCTACGAAGAGGCGAAAGCCCTGCCGTGGGAAGAACTCCTTTCGCCCGACAGGACCTTTGCCGTCGACGCCACCGTGTTCAGCGAAGAGTTCCGCCACTCCAAGTTCGTGGCCTACCGCGTGAAGGACGCCGTGGCCGACTATTTCCGCGAGAAGACGGGCAAACGCCCCAGCGTCAGCGTCACCAAGCCCGACGTGCAACTCAACATCCACATCGCCGGGACAGACTGCACCCTCTCGCTCGACAGCAGCGGCGAGTCGCTCCACCGCCGGGGCTACCGCCAGGAGACCCTCGAAGCCCCTCTCAACGAAGTGCTGGCCGCCGGCATGATTCTGCTGACCGGCTGGAAGGGCGAGTGCGACCTCATCGACCCCATGTGCGGCTCGGGCACCATCCCCATTGAAGCCGCCCTCATCGCCAGGAACATCGCCCCCGGCGTCTTCCGCCAAGGCTATGCCTTCGAACACTGGCCCGACTTCGACGCCGAACTGCTGGAACGCATCTACAACGACGACAGTCAGGAGCGCGAGTTTGCCCACAAGATATATGGTTATGACAACTCCATCAAGGCCAACGCCATCGCCCAGCGCAACGTGAAGGCCGCCGGCGTCAGCCGCGACGTCGTGCTGAAGGTGCAGCCCTTCCAGCAGTTCGAGCAACCGCAGGAGAAGTCCCTCATCATCACCAATCCGCCCTACGGCGAGCGCATCTCCAGCAATGACCTTCTGGGACTGTACCAGATGATAGGCGAACGGCTGAAGCACGCCTTTACGGGCAACTCCGCCTGGATTCTGTCCTACCGCGACGAGTGCTTCGACCAAATCGGGCTGAAGCCCAGCCAGCGCATCCCCTTGATGAACGGCGGCTTGGATTGCGAGTTCCGCAAGTACGAGATTTTCGGCGGAAAGTACCGCGATTTCCGTGCCGAGGGTGACGCCCTGGACAAACCCCGCGAAGCAGCCGCCGACCGCCGCGACCGTTCCGCCGCTCCTGCGCGCCGCCAGGCCCGCTTCGAGCGCCGCGACGACCGGCCTGCCCGCCGTCCTGACCGGCCGGCTGACCGGAAACCCCGTTCGGGCAGCTCGTACCCCGAGCGCAAACGCCTGGAAAGAGAACTGCAAAAGTATGCGAAGAATGACAATACCTCTTATGAAACGACTGACTAAAACCCTGTGCGCCCTGCTTCTCGTGGCGCCCGCTATGCTTATGGCACAATCGAACACCGACCCCCGCGAAGACGGCCTCCGGATGCCCACCCTCGAAGACCTCATTCCCGGCGGGGAAACCTATCGCTATACCGACAACCTCTACGGCCTGCAATGGTGGGGAGACACCGCCATGAAGCCGGGGATAGACTCCCTCGTGGCCATCCGCCCGGCGGACGGCAGCGAGTCGCTGCTCTTCACCCGGGACGACATCAACCGCGTGCTCGAAGCGGAAGGCTTGGGCAAGCTCACGCAACTGTACGTCCTCAGCTTCCCGTGGGAGGACAAGACGCAGGCTTTGTTCCCGCTCCACGGCAAGTTCATTGCCTACGATTGGGAGGCGAAGAAGGTTGTCTCGGTGCGCGCCACCGACCCGAAGGCGGCCAATATCGACTTCAACACCGAGAGCGGCCACGTGGCCTATACCGTAGGCAACAACCTCTACGTGGACGGCGAAGCCGTGACCCGTGAACCGGAGGGTATCGTCTGCGGGCAGACGGTCCATCGCAACGAGTTCGGCATCTCGAAAGGCACCTTCTGGAGCCCGGACGGCAACCTCCTGGCTTTCTACCGCATGGACGAGCGCATGGTGACGGAGTATCCCTTGGTGGACATCACCGCCCGCGTGGGCAAGGTCGACCCCGTGCGCTATCCGATGGCGGGCATGACCAGCCACCAAGTCCGAGTAGGCATCTACGACCCCGCTACCCGGCAGTCCATCTTCCTGGAGACCGGCGACCCCACAGACCGTTACTTCACCAACCTTTCCTGGAGTCCGGACGGGCAGAGTCTCTTCCTCATTGAGGTGAACCGCGACCAGAACCATGCGAAGCTCTGCCGGTACGACGTGAAGACGGGCCGGATGCAGGAGGTGCTCTACGAGGAAGAACACCCCAAATACGTCGAGCCCCAGACGCCCATCGTCTTCCTGCCGTGGGACAACACGAAGTTTCTGCTCCAAAGCCAGCGCGACGGTTACAACCACCTCTATCTCTTCGACCTGAAGAAACGGAAATATCCGGAGACCTACACGACCGACTTCGGCAGCAAATATACGTCGGAGTACATGCACACGCAACTGACCGAAGGCCCGTGGCTCGTGCAGTCTTTGGTAGGCTTCAACGAAAAGAAGAAGGAGATATTCTTCACTGCCACGAAGGAGTCGCCCATGCAGACTAATATATATAAGATACGCGCGCGAGGAGGAAAGCCCGTCCGCCTGGACGACGGGGCAGGCGTGCACAACGTGCAACTCTCTACTTCGGGCTCTTACCTGATAGATAACTATTCCACTCCCGACATTCCGCGTGCCATCGACCTGCTTGCTACCGGCAAGGCTCAGTCTGCGCGCCGCATCTTCACGGCGGACGACCCCTTCCGGGGGCTGGTCATGCCGCAAGTCGAAGTGGGTACGATGACGGCGGCCGACGACAGTACGACGCTCTATTGGCGCATGTTGAAGCCTGCCGACTTCGACCCTGCGAAGAAGTATCCTGTCATCGTCTACGTCTACGGCGGGCCGCACGCCCAGATGCTGGCTGCCAACTGGATGTACGCCGCCCGAGGTTGGGACCTCTACATGGCCAACCGGGGATACATCCTCTTCACCATCGACAACCGGGGCAGCGCGAACCGGGGACTGGCTTTTGAAAACTGTACGTTCCGCCACCTCGGCGTGGAGGAATGCAAAGACCAGGCCAAAGCGGCCGAATGGCTGAAGTCCCTGCCCTACGTGGACGGCGAACGCATCGGCGTGCACGGCTGGAGCTTCGGCGGGCATATGACTACCGCCCTGATGCTGCGCCGTCCGGACTTGTACAAGGTGGGCGTGGCCGGCGGACCGGTCATTGACTGGAGATACTACGAGGTAATGTATGGCGAGCGGTACATGGATACGCCGCAAGCCAATCCCGAAGGATACGAAGGTTCCGACCTCAAGACGCTGGCCGGTCGGCTGCGCGGCAAACTCCTGCTTATCCACGATGACCACGACGATACCTGTGTGCCGCAGCACACGCTCTCTTTCCTCAAGGCCTGCGTGGATGCCCGCACCTATCCCGACCTCTTCATCTACCCGTGCCACAAGCACAACGTTCTGGGACGGGACCGTGTGCACTTGCACGAAAAGATTACGCGCTACTTCGACGACTATCTTAAATGAAGAACGAAGAATGAAGAATTTCTTGGGCGCGGACGACGCGGATAAAAAGTAACCCGCACAGGAGGTATGCCGTCTGTCTAAGGGAAGTTTCCCATCTGTCATCCTGAACGTAGTGAAGGATCTCCTGCTGACTTTTGCTTTCGGAAGATGCTTTACATGCGTTCAGCATGACAGATGTCCGGCGGGAGATGTTTCGACTACGCTTCGCTTCGCTCAACATGACAGACGGCGCTATGTGAGATGTCGCGACATACCCCCCATATATATAGAAGGAAGGAGGGTGTATCAAAAATGAGTTCTGACTGTCGTTTTGCTCTGTCATCCTGAGCGGAGCCCGCAGGGCGAAGTCGAAGGATCTCCTGCTTGTTTATACTTTTAGGAGATTCTTCGCTTGCGCTCAGAATGACAAAACGATAGTTGCTCTACATTTTTGATACACCCTCTTCCTGTTCTTCCCGGTAACCTCCCCTTACTGTTTCCCGTCCGGCGGCGTCAGCCCAGCGGCGTTTCGCTTGAGTCGTCATCGTCCTGCGCCGGGTCCTGGTCCTTGGTTTCGGGCGAAAGCTCGATCCACTCCAGCGTGTCGCTGTCCACCAGGGCGCGGGTGTAGGTGCCGCTGCTGTTGAGCTGGCGTTCGGGCGTGAACTGCACGCGCACGGCCTTCACCTGCTTCTTGAAGTCGAAGTCGTCGAGGTTCTCCACGCCCTTCGTGTCGAGCACGTAGCGGAAGTACCCCAGTCCCTTGATGTGGACGCTTTTGCCCATGGACATGCGGGTGTGCATGGCACCCGCGATGTCGCCCAGTACGGCTTGTACGTCCGAGTTACTTACGGTGGAAATCTTCGCCAAATCTTTGGCCAAGGTCTCCGTTTCTACGGGCTCGCCCTGCACGATGGCTTGGGGGTAATAAACGCCCGTCCTCTTACTGTATGCTTTTTTGTAAAATGGCATAGGCAATCAGGTTTTAAAGTTGTTTTTTGTAATAAATTATTTATCTCGGTGGCAGATTTTGGAACATACTGCCTATCAACGTGTTACGCTCTTTGCTGATTTCCTTTTCCCTTGGTAGCTACCAAGGGGAGGTCGAGGTAGCTACCGAGGGGAAACCGGCGTGGATTGTAATAAGTTTTCTCATCGTTCGTTTAGGAGGCCAAGGCCTTCACTCCGTTACTTTTATCATAGGCAATCCGCTACTGGTGTCCAGTTCATATTGATAGGGATAACCGGCGGTTTGCAGAGCGGAGTTCATATCATCAATGGCATCATTCCATTCTGTTACCTGCGTACCAACACCGGTTCCTTGAGTATAATAACATGAGGTGACGGTGCCTCTGTTATAACCACAAATAGCGCCTCCATCCTCGGAATCTTTTTTTATTTTCCCTGTGTTATAACAAGCAAGAACCGTGGATTTATTATTGTCACCGCAAATGCCGCCAACATCGTCTGATCCATTTATAGATGCAGTATTACTGCACGCTATGATTTGAGCACCGGAGGTCGTGGCATATGTGTTATAACCTGCTATGCCTCCGATACAATTACTTCCACTTATAGTACCTGATACATGGCAATTTTCTATGGTTCCATAGTTACTGGCTGCAATACCACCTTTGTAGCCACCATTTCCACTAATATTGCAAGATATATTCATGTTCTTGACCACGCCACCTTCCCCAATTGTCCGGAACAATCCAAAATCACCACCTGAATTAC
>CASEKR010000068.1:14350-14972 GCA_949288585.1 uncultured Bacteroides sp.
TTCCGCACCATTTCTTGAGTTCTTCTTCGGTAATGGTTTGCGGGGTATCCAAAGCGTATGACTGCGCAGGCACAGAGGTCCTCAATGTCTTCTCTATGTCGGTTGTCAAGTAATCAGCACTCACTGTGAGCTTAGCATTTGCATTCCACAAGCCGTAGAGATAGGCATTGCCCTTGCTGTCGGTGGTCAGCGTGGCGGTGTAATCCGACTGGGAGGTATCATCTCCTGCCGGAGTAAAGCCGGAAAGGGTAATTTCCAGTGACGTATTAGTGGACGACACGAAACGCAGGCGGCTGTAGGTGCGCTGTACACCGGAGAAATCAATTTCGATATTGCGTTCTGTCTGTCCTGCAAGTGTCTGTTGTAAGAACTCGCCTGTTCCGGGAGCAGTGCTGCTTAACTCATCGCTGTTCCAACTGTAGGCCGGTGCATACCATGCTTCCAAGGTGAATGTCCCTTCAGGACAGGTTAAGGTCTTATCGGCAGTCCAAGAACTTCCGTTGTAGGTTAAAGTTGCCGTGGTAAGGTTGTCGCCTTCCGTAATGCGAACCAATACTTTATCATCGCTCGCCCATGCAGTCTTGCCCGGATCAAACGTACCTATGGCACGGGTGTCGGTTCT
>CASEKR010000069.1 GCA_949288585.1 uncultured Bacteroides sp.
GAACCAATTTATGCTTATCTTTGAAAACAGAATTCAGATATAAGGAGAACTTACAACTGAATCCTGTTTCCATTTACACAAAATTTTGGACAGTGTCAAGCATAACGGCTGAAAGCATTATAAAGAAAGGGGGTGCATAGGATACACCCCCTTTCTTTTGGCAAGGACTATAAAAAGCCCGTACACATATTTTTAATGATGGAACAGGCGGATGCCGGTAAAGGCCATAGCAATGCCGTACTTATCACACGTAGCAATGACATGGTCGTCACGCACGCTGCCTCCGGCCTGGGCGATGTATTGCACGCCGCTCTTGTGTGCCCGCTCAATATTGTCGCCGAAGGGGAAGAAGGCGTCCGAACCCAGTGATACGCCCTTCAGCGTGTCCAGCCACGTGCGCTTCTCCTCGCGGCGCAGGATGTCCGGCTTCTCCGTGAAGAACTGCTGCCATACGCCATCGGCCAGCACGTCGTCGTGGTCGTCGCTGATGTAGACGTCGATGGTGTTGTCGCGGTCGGCACGGCGGATTTTCTCCACCCACGGCAAGTTGAGTACCTTCGGATGCTGGCGCAGGTACCAGATGTCGGCCTTGTTGCCGGCCAGGCGCGTGCAGTGGATGCGGCTCTGCTGTCCGGCACCGATGCCGATGGCCTGCCCGTCCTTCACGTAGCAGACGGAGTTGGACTGCGTGTACTTCAGCGTAATCAATGCAATCATCAGGTCGCGCCGCGCCTCGGCGGGGAAGTCCTTGTTCTGCGTGGGGATGTTGGCGAAGAGGTCGTCGCCGTTCAGCTTGATTTCATTGCGTCCCTGCTCGAAGGTGATGCCGAAGACATCTTTGTGCTCGATGGGCGCAGGCTTGTATTCCGGGTCTATCTGGATGATGTTGTACGTTCCCTTGCGCTTGCTCTTCAGTATCTCCAGGGCTTCAGGGGTATAGCCCGGGGCAATGACGCCGTCGGACACTTCGCGGTGGATGAAGGCGGCCGTCTCCGCATCGCACACGTCGCTCAGGGCAATGAAGTCGCCGTAGCTGGACATGCGGTCGGCGCCACGGGCACGGACATAAGCATTGGCCAGGGGAGAAAGCGGCAGGCCATCCACAAAATAAATCTTCTTCAACGTCTCATCCAGAGGCAGGCCGATAGCGGCGCCCGCCGGGCTGACATGCTTGAACGACGTAGCCGCCGGCATCCCGGTAGCCTCCTTCAGTTCCTTCACCAGTTGCCATCCGTTCAGCGCGTCCAGGAAATTGATGTAGCCGGGACGGCCATTCAACACTTCTATGGGCAATTCCCCCTCCTGCATATAGATGCGGGCCGGCTTCTGATTGGGGTTGCAGCCGTACTTCAATGCTAATTCTTTTGCCATAAAATTCACAATGTCTTTGTTTTTGCAGGACAAAGATACGCAATATTATTTGTCATTACCGAATTACCTGCCCAAAAGGTACTGGAATAAAAAAAACTTTGTACTTTTGTACCCAAATTGATGAAATATTGCGATATGAACTTGAACGTATTAGAACTGAGCGAACAGGAAATCATCCGACGCAACAGGCGGGCCATGGGCATCGAGCCTTATCCAGCCGCTGAGTATGTAACCAATGCTTTCTCAACCGACATAAAAGCAGACTTCCGAGACGAAGACGAACCGCGCCAAGTATCCATAGCCGGACGCATGATGAGCCGACGCGTCATGGGCAAGGCTTCCTTCGTCGAACTGCAAGACTCCAAAGGGCGCGTGCAGGTGTATATCACCCGCGACGACATCTGCCCGGACGAGAATAAAGATATGTATAACGTCGTATTCAAACGCCTGCTGGACCTGGGCGACTTCATCGGCGTGGAGGGCTTCGTCTTCCGCACGCAAACGGGCGAAATCAGCGTGCATGCCAAAAAGCTGACCGTCCTGTCCAAGAGCCTCCGCCCGCTGCCCATTGTGAAATACAAGGACGGCGTGGCCTACGACTCCTTCGAAGACCCCGAACTGCGCTACCGCCAGCGTTACGTGGATCTCATCGTGAACGACGGCGTGAAGGACACCTTCCTGAAGCGCGCGAAGATTATCAGCACCATGCGCGCCGTGCTGGACGAGGCAGGATACACCGAAGTGGAGACGCCCATTCTGCAATCCATCCCCGGAGGAGCCAGCGCACGCCCCTTCATCACTCACCACAACTCGCTGGACATCGACCTCTACCTGCGCATCGCCACCGAACTGTACCTGAAGCGGCTCATCGTCGGCGGCTTCGAAGGCGTGTACGAGATAGGCAAGAACTTCCGCAACGAGGGCATGGACAAGAACCACAACCCGGAGTTCACCTGCATGGAACTGTACGTGCAGTACAAGGACTACAACTGGATGATGGGCTTCACCGAACGCCTGCTGGAGCGCATCTGCATCGCCGTGAACGGCAGCACGGAGACCGAGATTGACGGCAAAACCATCAGCTTCAAAGCTCCCTACCGCCGCCTCCCCATCCTCGAAGCCATCAAGGAAAAGACGAGCTACGACCTGGAGGGCAAGACGGAAGACGAAATCCGCCAAATCTGCAAGGAATTGAAGATGGAGATTGACGACACCATGGGCAAGGGCAAGCTGATAGACGAAATCTTCGGCGAGTTCTGCGAAGGCACGTTCATCCAGCCCACCTTCATCACGGACTATCCCGTGGAGATGTCGCCCCTGACCAAGATGCACCGCTCGAAACCCGGCCTGACCGAACGCTTCGAACTGATGGTGAACGGCAAGGAACTGGCCAACGCTTACAGCGAGCTGAACGACCCGCTGGACCAGGAGGAACGCTTCAAGGAACAGCTCCGCCTGAGTGAGAAGGGCGACGACGAGGCCATGTTCATCGACCAGGACTTCCTCAAGGCCCTGCAATACGGCATGCCGCCCACGTCGGGCATCGGCATCGGCATTGACCGACTGACCATGCTCATGACGGGCAAGCCTTTCATCCAAGAAGTGCTCTTCTTCCCGCAGATGCGCCCGGAGAAGGTGGCGCCCAAAGACGCCCCCGCCAAGTACACCGCGCTGGGCATCCCCGCCGACTGGGTGCCCGTCATCCAGAAAGCCGGGTATAACCTGGTGAACGACATGAAGGACGTCAACCCGCAAAAGTTGCACATGGACATCTGCGGCATCAACAAGAAATACAAACTGGAGTTGGCCAACCCGACCGTGGCCGACGTACAAGCCTGGATTGAAAAGATAGAGAAATGAAATTGCCGGGAAAGATAGCCGTCATGGGTGGGGGCAGCTGGGCCACGGCCATTGCCAAAATTGCCCTCACAAAGGCCGAAACCATCAACTGGTATATGCGGCGTGATGACCGCATAGCCGACTTCAAACGCCTTGGCCATAACCCCGCCTACCTGACGAGCGTCAAATTCGACATCAAACGCATCAACTTCAGTTCGAACATCAATGACGTGGTGCGCGAATCGGACACATTGATTTTCGTCACGCCGTCCCCCTACCTCAAGTCGCACCTGAAAAAGCTGAAAACCAAACTCAAGGACAAGTTCATCATCTCGGCCATCAAAGGCATCGTGCCGGACGAAAACCTTATCGTGTCGGAATACTTCACAGAAGAGTACAATGTCCCACCCGAAAGCATCGCCGTCATTGCCGGGCCTTGCCACGCGGAGGAAGTAGCTCTGGAGCGCCTTTCCTACCTGACCATTGCCTGTCCCGACACTGCCAAAGCACAAATCGTGGCCGAACGTTTCGCCAGTTCATACATCAAGACCTCGGTGAGCAACGACGTAGTGGGCATCGAATACGGCTCGGTGCTGAAAAACGTCTACGCCATTGCCGCCGGCATCTGCAACGGGTTGAAGTATGGCGACAATTTCCAGGCCGTACTCATGTCGAACGCCGTGCAGGAGATGGACCGCTTCCTCACCACCGTCCACCCGCTGGCGCGCAACGTCTACGACTCTGCCTACCTGGGCGACCTATTGGTAACGGGATACTCCAACTTCAGCCGCAATCGCGCCTTTGGCACCATGATAGGCAAAGGATATTCGGTGAAGAGTGCGCAAATAGAAATGGAAATGATTGCCGAGGGCTACTATGGCACGAAGTGCATCAAAGAGATAAACAAGCACTACCACGTGAACATGCCCATCCTCGACGCCGTTTACAACATCCTTTACGAACGCATCTCGCCCAGCATCGAGATTAAGCTACTGACGGACTCGTTCAGGTGATTGATTAGAGGAGTTAGAGAAGTTAAAGGAGTTAAGCCGATACTTCTGTGTATGCAGCTGATTAACTTACTATCGGCTTTAACTCCCAACGGAGCGAAACGGAGTGATAACTCCTTAACCCCTTTAACTCCTAATAAATAAACATATAACCCATAAATATTGAGAGCTATGATTACTTTGAACATTGAAAAGACCTTCGGATTCATTTCCAAGGAGAATGTGTACGCTTACGAAAAGCAGGTACAGGACGCACAAGAGATGCTGGAGAACGGCACGGGCCTGGGCAATGACTTCCTGGGCTGGCTGCACCTCCCCTCCTCTATCACGCAGGAGCACCTGGCCGACCTGAAAGCCACGGCACAAACCCTGCGCGAAAACTGCGACACCGTAGTCGTGGCCGGCATCGGCGGCAGCTACCTGGGCGCACGCGCCGTTATCGAAGCCCTGTCCAACAGCTTCGCTTGGCTGCAGGAGAAGAAGGAAAGCCCCGTCATCCTCTACGCCGGACACAACATCGGCGAGGATTACCTCTATGAACTGACCGAATACCTGAAGGGCAAGAACTTCGGCGTTATTAACATCTCCAAGTCCGGCACGACCACCGAAACGGCCCTGGCTTTCCGCCTCCTGAAGAAGCAATGCGAAGACCAGCGCGGCAAAGAGATGGCCAAGAAAGTCATCGTAGCCATCACCGACGCCAAGAAGGGCGCAGCCCGCGTCACGGCTGACAAAGAAGGCTACAAGTCGTTCATCATCCCCGACAACGTGGGCGGACGCTTTTCCGTGCTGACGCCAGTAGGCTTGCTGCCCATCGCCGTGGCAGGATTTGACATCGATAAGCTGGTGGCCGGCGCCGTGGCCATGGAGAAAGCTTGCGGCAAGGACGTTCCCTTTGCCGAGAACCCCGCCGCCATCTATGCCGCCACGCGCAACGAACTGTACAAGAGCGGCAAGAAGATTGAAATCCTCGTGAACTTCAACCCGAAACTGCATTATGTCAGCGAGTGGTGGAAGCAACTGTACGGCGAGTCCGAAGGCAAGGAAAACAAGGGTATCTTCCCCGCATCCGTGGACTTCACCACAGACCTGCACAGCATGGGCCAATGGATTCAGGAAGGCGAGCGCAGCATCTACGAGACGGTCATCTCCGTGGAGAAGGCCAATCACAGCCTGCAAGTGCCCAGCGACGAAGAGAACCTGGACGGCCTGAACTTCCTGGCCGGCAAGCATGTGGACGAGGTGAACAAGATGGCCGAACTGGGTACCCAACTGGCCCACGTGGACGGCGGCGTGCCCAACCTACGCCTCACCATCCCCGCCCTGAACGAGGAAAGCATCGGCGGCCTGCTGTATTTCTTCGAGAAAGCTTGCGGCATCAGCGGTTACATCCTCGGCGTAAACCCGTTCAACCAACCGGGCGTGGAGGCATACAAGAAGAACATGTTCGCCTTGCTGAACAAGCCGGGCTACGAAGCTGAATCGAAAGCCATACAGGCCAGACTGTAATGCAAAGTTGAATTGAATTTTACATAGGAAGAGAGTGTGCCACGAGCGGAGCACTCTCTTTCTTTTTATCCCTTTATTCCACATTGATTCCACACTATGTATCAAGAAGCCATCAACAATTACCTGAAACGGACCGGCCAAGAGGCACTCCGCCTGCGCGCCGTCCTCTTCGACATGGACGGCGTGCTCTTTGACTCCATGCCCTACCATGCCGACGCCTGGGCCGAGGTGATGAACCGCCACGGTCTGCGCTTCACCCGCGAGGAAGCCTTCCTGCACGAAGGGCGCACGGGAGCCGCCACCATCAACATTGCCTACCGCCGCCAATACGGGCAGGACGCGCCGCCCGAACTTATCCAGCAGATGTACCAGGAGAAATGCGAGGCTTTTGCCCGCCATCCAGAACCCGGACGGATGCCCGGCGCGCCGGAACTGCTGAGGAAAGTCAAGGAGGCGGGACTTGTCCCCGTCTTGGTGACCGGCTCGGGACAACGCACGCTGCTGGACCGCCTGGCCCACCACTACCCCGGCGTCTTCGCGCCTGGGCGGATGGTGACGGCTTTCGACGTGAAGCGCGGCAAGCCAGACCCGGAGCCTTACCTGATGAGCCTACAAAAGGCGGGCGTCCGAGCCAACGAAGCCGTGGTGGTGGAGAACGCCCCTATCGGCGTGCAGGCCGGACATGCGGCAGGCATCTTCACCATCGCTGTCAATACCGGGCCGCTGGACGGACAAGTGCTGCTCAATGCCGGGGCAGATTTGCTGTTCCCCTCCATGCAAAGGTTGTGCGACGAGTGGGAGGCATTTTTCCGCCAACGTGTTTCCTAAAAATCCCACTCCATGAGACTTTCTGTTTCATCGTAGTGAAACTGTTTGTTTCGCGAAGGAAACATTTTGTTTCACCGTAGTGAAACAAAATGTTTTGTCCGGCGAAACAGAATGTTTCAAGAAGCAGCCGGACGCATGAAACACTTGCCGACATCCGGCACCCCCGCAGCATCCGTAATTCGGGTATATATAATAAGGAGAAAAAGCCGTACCTTTGCCCGCGTATGAAGAAAGATAAGACAGACAGCCTTTTGCTGCTCATCCGCCAGGGGCGGGAGATGACCCTGCGGCAGCAGTTGCGCCTGACCGTGGAACTGAGCATCCCCAGCATCGTGGCACAGATTTCGGCCATCGCCATGCAATACATCGACGCGGCGATGGTCGGACGGCTCGGTGCGGGCGCAGCCGCCAGCATCGGGCTGGTGTCGACCACGACGTGGCTCTTCTGGGGCACCTGCTCGGCGGCGGCCACGGGCTTCTCCGTCCAAGTGGCCCACCACGTGGGTGCATCCCGCCTGACCGAGGCACGGGCGGTACTGCGCCAGGCCATCCTGTCCGTGACGGTGTTCAGCATAGTGCTGGCAGCCATCGGCGCGCTCGTCAGCCCCCACCTGCCCGCCTGGTTAGGCGGCACGGACGAAATCAACGCCGGCGCCTCGGCCTACTTCCTCATCTTCGCCCTTTCCCTCCCCCTGCTCCAACTCAACTTCCTGGCGGGCAGCATGCTGCGCTGCAGCGGCAACATGCGCGTGCCGGGAATGCTGAACGTGCTAATGTGCCTGCTAGACGTGGTGTTTAACTTCTTCCTCATCTTCCCCACCCGAGAAATGGAATGGTTCGGCCTATCCTTCTCCATGCCTGGTGCCGGACTGGGCGTGACAGGCGCGGCACTGGGCACAGCCCTGGCCGAACTGGTAGTGGCCGGGCTGATGCTGTGGTACCTCGTCACCCGCTCGGGCGACCTACGGCTGACGGGAGAGCGTGGCAGCTTCCACCCCACGTGGGCCACCGTGCGCAAAGCCCTGCACATCAGCCTGCCGATGGGCGTGGAGCACGTAGTCATCTGTGGAGCGCAAATCATGACGACGGTCATCGTCGCCCCCTTGGGCGTGTTTGCCATCGCCGCCAACTCCTTTGGCATTACCGCCGAAAGCCTCTGCTACATGCCCGGCTACGGCATCGCCGACGCCGCCACCACGCTCGTCGGACAAAGCCTGGGCGCGGGCCGCAAGGACCTGACCCGCCGCTTCGCCCGCATCACTGTGGGCATGGGCATGGCCGTGATGGGACTGATGGGCGTCGTCCTCTATGCGGGCGCACCGCTCATCATGGGCTCCATGACGCCCGACCCCGAAGTGCAACGCCTCGGCGTGGAAGCCCTGCGCATCGAAGCCTTTGCCGAACCGATGTTCGCCGCCGCCATCGTGGCCTACGGCGTGTTCGTGGGCGCAGGCAACACCCTGGTTCCCTGCCTGATGAACTTCTTCAGCATCTGGGCCGTCCGCCTGACCTTGGCCGCCGCCCTCGCCCCTTCGATGGGACTGAACGGCGTCTGGCTGGCCATGTGCATCGAGCTTTGCTTCCGGGGGCTCATCTTCCTGGTACGGCTGGAACGGGGAAAGTGGATGAGGATAAGTATACCAACTACTGACTACTAATAAAAACATGACTTACAACTTCGACGAACTCATTCCGCGCCGGGGCACGAACTCCTACAAATGGGATTCGGCCGCTGACGCCGACGTGCTGCCCATGTGGGTGGCCGACATGGACTTCCGCACTGCACCCGCCATCACCAACGCCCTGCGAAACAGGGTGGAGCACGGCATCTTCGGCTACACGCGCGTGCCGCAAGCATACTACGACGCCGTAGCCGGCTGGTTCTCGCGCCGCCACAGTTGGGACGGCCTCCAGACGGAATGGATGATGTACACCTCGGGCGTGGTACCCGCCCTCTCGGCCATCATCAAGGCGTTGACCCATCCGGGAGAGAAGGTCATTGCACAAACGCCCGTCTACAACTGCTTCTTCTCCTCCATCCGCAACAACGGGTGCGAACTGCTGCCCAACCCCTTGCTCCGCGAAGGAGACACCTACCGTATAGACTTCGATGACCTGGAACGCAAAGCCGCCGACCCGCAGGCGAAGCTGCTGCTGCTCTGCAACCCGCACAACCCCGCCGGCCGCGTCTGGACGCGCGAAGAACTGGAGCGGCTGAACGGCATCTGCCTGCGCCACGGCGTGATGGTCGTGGCAGACGAAATACACTGCGAACTGGTGTTCTCCGGCCATACCTATACGCCGTTTGCCTCCGTGTCCGGCGAATGCCTGGCCAATTCTGTCACCTGCGTCTCGCCCAGCAAGGCGTTCAACATCGCCGGCCTGCAAATAGCCACCATCATCTCCGCCGACGCCGGCATACGCGCCCGCATCGACCGCGCGATCAACATCAACGAAGTGTGCGACGTCAACCCCTTCGGCGTCATCGCCACCATCGCCGCCTACACCGAAGGCGAAGAATGGCTCCGCCAACTTCTGGACTACCTGGAAGAGAACAACCGCTGTTTCCGCGCCTTTTGTGCTGAACGGCTGCCCCGGTTCCCGCTTGCCCGCCTGGAAGGCACATATCTGGAGTGGATGGACTGCCGCGCCCTGCACACGCCTTCGGAAGAACTGGAGCATCGCCTCGCGAAAGAGGCACGGCTCTGGCTCAACGCCGGGACGATGTACGGCCCCGAAGGCGAAGGCTTCATGCGCTGGAACATTGCCTGCCCCCGCAGCCGGATGCTGGAAGGATTGAAGAGGTTTGAGGCGTTCATGCAAAAAAAATAAGCGGAGAAAGCATTTTTCTGCAAAGAATCCCGAATCTTCCAGTTTCTTTCCAATTTCGCTTCCGACTTTTGCAGTACGAAAAGGAAAGAACTATTAGATTATTCACTCTTAAAAAAACAAGTATTATGAAGAAGTTAGTTTTAGCAGTAGTAGCAATCTTTGCAGTGAGCACGATGGCAATGGCCGACAACGACAAGCCCGTACAGGTGAACCAACTCCCCACCAAGGCGCAGACGTTCCTCAACACGTACTTCAAAGGCGTCAAAGTGGCACTGGCCACACAGGAAACCGAACTGTTCAACAAAAGCTACGACGTCGTTTTCAACACGGGCGACAAGGTAGAATTTGACAAGGCCGGCGAATGGACCGAAGTGCGTTGCCGCCAGACAGGCGTCCCCGCACAGATTGTCCCCGCACAGATTGCCGAGTATGTGAAGACCAACTACCCCGACGCCCTCATCCTGCAAATCGAGCGCGACTCGCGTGAATGGGAAATCAAGCTCTCCAACCGCTGGGAGATTACGTTCAACAACCAGATGCAAGTCATCGACATCGACGACTAAGCCCCCGACTCTCTTTTCCTAAACCGATAACGCCATATCAAAAAGAACAGGAGGGGAAAAAGAAGGCGCGGACAACGCGAAGTTCCACGGATAAAGTCTCATCTCCCGTGAAATCCGCGTCGTCCGCGCCAAATTTGTTACTATCTTCTCAGCAACCGGTAGCCAATGCACCCGCCCAAAATGGACGCCCCGAAGATGCCCAACTTGGCCTGGAGCAGCATCGTGTCATCCGTAAAGGCCAGGGTGGAGATGAACATCGACATCGTGAAGCCGATGGAGGCCAAGAACCCCAGCCCCACGACGCGCCGCCACGTCAGCCCCTCGGGCAAGGGAGCCGCCCCAAGACGAACAAGCACCCACGTGGAAAGCAAAATACCCAACGGCTTACCCAGCAGCAGCCCCAACGCCACACCCAACGCCACATTCGTGGAGAAGACCAGCGAGGCGTCCAGTCCGGCGAACGACACCCCCGCATTGGCCAAGGCAAAGATGGGCATCACCACGAACGACACGAACGGGTGCAAAGAATGCTCCAGGCGTTGCGAGGGCGGGATGGCGTCGCGTGTGTCGCTCTTCATCCGGGCAATGACCTCCAGTTGCTCGTGCGCCAAAGTGGAGACGCCGTTGGGTTGCATCTTCCCGAAGTGCCGGAGGTGCCGGGCGGCGCGGCTCAGGTAATTGGCCTCGCTCAGGCGGGCATCGGCGGGAATGACGAAAGCGGCCAGCACGGCGGCAATCGTGGCGTGTATGCCCGACATCAGGAAGGCCACCCATACGCCGCCAATGCCCAGCAGGCCGTAGAACAGGACATTCTTGACGCCCATCTTGTTCGCGCCCCACATCACCAGCAGGATAATCACGCCCACAGCCAAGTTAATCAGGGAAATCTCCGACGTATAGAACAGGGCTATGACCACCACCGCCCCGAGGTCGTCCACAATGGCCAGCGTGGTGAGGAACACCTTGGCGGCCAAGGGCACACGGTCGCCCAGGAGGTAGATGATGGCGAGAGAGAAGGCGATGTCCGTGGCCATCGGTATGCCCCAGCCCACGGCGGCAGACGTGCCTCCGTTCAGCAGGGTATAGATGAGGGCAGGCACCAGCATCCCCGCCACGGCCGCCCCGATGGGCAGGATGGTGTTGCGCGGGTCGGACAGTTCGCCCCCGATGAACTCGCGCTTCAACTCCAAGCCCACCACGAAGAAGAACATCGACATCAGCCCGTCGTTGATCCAATGATGAAGGGAATGGTAGAGATACGGCTCCCCGTCGAAGAAGAAGCCCAGTTTGTGCTCGAACAGGTGGAAGTAGTCTTCACTCCAAGGCGAATTGGCCAACGCCATGGCCACCACGATGCTGATGCCCAGCACCACGCCGGCCGACTTCTCCCGATTGATGAATTGCTGCAACGGCAGGACAATGCCGCGCCCGATTTTACGTTTGTACTTTCCGGTCATAGTTTTTGAAAGGAATTTGTTACGGGCACAAAGATACGCCTTTGATGGCATATCCACAAATACCCACAAGCAAGCGCCGCATTACAGGTAATCTTCCAGGCGGTAACGGCCTTTCTTCCGCGTGCCCTTGCCATACTGGATGGCCTTTGCCGGGCAACCGTGCAGGCAGGCCATACAATGGATACAGGCTTCGCTCCATACAGGACGCCCCTCCACCAAGCGGATGGCGGACACGGGACAGTTCTTCTCGCACAAGCCGCAGGAGATGCAAGTGTCATCCACTCGGAAGGCTTTGGTGCCAATATAACAATGTACAAAGAGAGGCTGGACGACGTAGGTCTTCAATCGCGAACAACCGCCTTCGTGCACTTCCCATACGTGCTCCTTGGCTTTGACGGCTTCGGCGATGCGGGGCAACCATGCACGGGCTTCCTGCACTTTCTTCCGCGCCAGTTCAGGGGCATCGAGTTGGAACATAGGCACGTAGGTATTGGGCATCTGCACGGACCAAGCGGCATCCAAGGGGAAATGTTTGGCCAAGCGGCTCATCCCCTTCCCTGCATCATCGCCACAAGTACACACGGCATAGCGGTAGACCGAAGCGGGCAGTTCCAACTTCGCCAGGAAATCGAGCACAGGCGCGGGAACGTACCAGGAATGTACGGGAAACACAAAGCCCACCCGCTCCGTATCGTCCGGCAAAGCGGGCAGGCATCCTTCTTTCAAACAATCGGTGATATTGCAAAGAGAATCCCCCGTTAAAGCAGCTAGTTGTTGCGCCACCCACCGGGAATTGCCTGTCGCACTAAAATAGAATATCATTTGAACAAGTATTGCATGTAGCTGTTACGGAACTCGCGCGTGGAGTCCACCATCGAATCTCCCATGTAGAGGATGAACAAGATGGCAATGACAAGCATGACGATTCCGATGATAGCATTATGCAGTTTCTGGTTGTACTGAATGGATACCATAGTTACCTCCTTCTTTAATTGTCATTGCAAATGTAGCGGCGCGGGATTACATCCTTCTTACACCGCCGTTACAAATATACAAAAAAAGGAGACACGATGGTCTCCTTTAGAAGTATTTTTCAGAAAATAGTTACTATTTAACGCCTCAACGCTTCCACCAATTCCTCCGGCGTCACCAGCCGTTGCTCGCCCGTGGCCATGTCTTTCAGCGTCACCTTGCCTTCGTTCATCTCGTTTTCGCCCACCAAAGCCACGAAGGGGATGCCCTTGGCGTTGGCATAGCTCATCTGCTTCTTCATCTTGCTGCAGTCCGGATAAATCTCCGCACGGATGCCCTCTGCACGCGCCTTGGACAGGATGGAGAGGCAGAAAGCGGCTTCGCACTGTCCGAAGTTGATGAAAAGCAGTTGCGTGCCCTTCACCGCCTCCTTGGGATAGAGGTCGAGCTGGTTGAGCACATCGAAGATGCGGTCGGCACCGAAGGAGATGCCCACGCCGCTCACGCCCGGCATACCGAAGACGCCCGTCAGGTTGTCATAGCGGCCGCCGCCCGTGATGCTGCCTATCTGCACGTCCAGCGCCTTGACCTCGAAGATGGCGCCGGTGTAGTAGTTCAGTCCGCGGGCAAGGGTCAGGTCAAGCTCCAGCTCGTTCTTCAGGCCGAGGTTTTCGAGGGTGGAGAGGATGAAGGCGGTTTCCTCCACGCCTTTCAAACCCGTCTCGCTCGTGGCAAGGGTCTGCCGAAGCGTCTCCAATTTCTCGGCGTTCGTGCCGCTCAGCAGGATAATGGGCTGGAGCTTGGCGATGGCTTCCTCGGAAATGCTTTTCTCGCGCAACTCAGCGTTCACGTTGTCCAAGCCGATTTTGTCCAACTTGTCGATGGCCACGGTGATGTCCACTATCTTGTCGGCCTCGCCGATGATTTCGGCTATGCCCGTCAGAATCTTGCGGTTGTTTATCTTGATGCAGACGCGGATGCCGAAGCGGGAGAACACGGTATCGACAATCTGCATCAACTCCACTTCATTCAGCAGGGAGTCGCTGCCCACCACGTCGGCATCGCACTGGTAGAACTCGCGGTAGCGTCCTTTCTGCGGACGGTCGGCGCGCCACACGGGCTGTATCTGATAACGCTTGAAGGGGAAAGTCAGTTCATCGCGGTGCATCACCACATAGCGGGCAAAGGGAACGGTGAGGTCATAGCGCAAGCCCTTCTCACAGAACTTGCAAGCCAGCTTCGGGGCGTTGCGGCTGAGGAGTTCCTCGTCGGTCAGGCCGAAGAAGTAGTCGCCGGAGTTCTGTATCTTGAACAGGAGCTTGTCGCCCTCCTCGCCATACTTGCCCATCAGGGTGGAGAGCATCTCCATGGCGGGCGTCTCTATCTGCTGGAAGCCGTAGAGGTGGTAGACGCTGCGGATGGTGTCGAATATATAATTGCGCTTCGCCATCTCCACGGGCGAAAAGTCGCGCGTTCCTTTCGGAATACAAGGTTTTGCTGCCATAATCGTATCAATGTTTGTCTAAATGTGGGGCAAAGGTACGGGATTTTTTCGGGTTAAGGAATAGTCAGGGGCAAAAGACTATGCCAGCCCGTTCTTTTGAAGCAAATCTTTCAGTTCTTCCTTGCTGATGGAGTCGCGTTCGGCCTTGTCATAAATAGTCAACAGGTTGATTTCTGCCTCATCCACCTGCACAATGACGGTATAAGTAATGACCCGTGCCCCGCCGCTCTTTCCCTTTCCTTTGGAGGTGATGGCCATGCGTATCTTGCGCAAGCCGCCGCCAAGGTCGGTGCCCAAGCGGGGATTTACAAGAATTTCCCGACCCAACTCATTAACATCTTCCTTCAACGAAGGATAACGTTTACCCAAACGCTTCGCTTCCTTTGCGAACGTAAACAAAACTTTAAGTTTGTATTTCATTTCCATTCGCTCATAAATTCTTCAAAAGATTGCGAACGCCCAGCTTTCACGTCTTTCAGTCCCGAGTCAATCATCGCCAAGACTTCTTCCTTGCTGATATACTCGGTTTCTTCCTCTTCCTTCACCTGCCTGCGGCCGGTTCCTTCCAGCAACTTGTCTGCCAGCCACTCGCGGTTGCGGTTGCTGAGCGAAAGCGACTGGATATATTGCCACAAACTTTCCATGGATGCTGATACTTTCATACGTCTGTCCTCCTTATCCGCTAAATTGCAAAGGCAAAGATACGGGATTTCCTGATCTGGAAAGCACAAAGACCTCACCTTTCTCATCCTGACTTATACCGTTATTTCCACCCGATTACCTTCCGGATCGGCTACAACACTTTCATAACAACCATCACCCGTCATTCTCGGCTCACCCAATATCGTATAGCCATCCGTCCTTAACCGTTCAGTAAGGGCATTCACCGCTTCCTTGCTTCCTACAGCAATAGCAAAATGTGCCAATCCCTTCAGACTCCCTCTGTTTGCCGGGTTCTCCATATCGGGGATATGCATCAGTTCGATACGGGTCTTATCCTTCCCGAAAGTCAGGAAATAAGACATGAAACGCTTGGACGGATTGGTGTATTTGTCTCCACACTCCATATGGAAATACCGGGTGTAAAAGGTGCGGAGCAACTCAATATCGTCCGTCCAGATAGCAATATGTTCTATTCTCATCATCAGCCACTATCATTAGTTGTTCTCAGTCTTGTTTTTCTCCAGCCACTGCACCCTGCGCAAGTCGGGCAAGTGCTTGATGGAGAAATCCTCGAACCGGGCCTGGAAGCCGTTGCCGTCCGGACATGCCCCCATGATGCCCACCATGACCGGGTGGTTGTCCTGCAACCAGGCATTGCGCATCATCGTATATTCCTTGTCGTCAAAGGAATAGAACACCTCCACGGCATCCAGGCGGCGCACCGCCTTTATCCATACAAACGGCACGGGCTTGTCCAAGGGGATGATGCTCCAGTCGCTCGTGTGATGGGTCACAACCGTGCTGAGGTTATACTTCCCGTCCACGAACTCGATGCCCGCCTTGATGTAATTCTCGTGGTCGATGCGCAACATCAGTCCCGACTGGTCGAAACGCGTCCGGTAATCACCGGAAATCTTCACCTTGACTTCAAACTCCCCGCCACGCAAGGTGTACAGGAACGGGGCATCGTCCACCGTGAACCCGTAATGGGAGATGCGCCAGTAGTCCGTCTGGGGAGTGACGTTCATCAAGAGCGAGTTGCCCTCTATTTCCCATTGCTCTGGCTCATTGAACCACTGCATTTTCTCCAACGATTGCGCCATGCAACCAACGGAAGCGGCCATCATCATGCCGCCAACAACCAACTTTTTCATGTCCATACGTTTATAAACTGTCTTCTTTTGATTACTTTTGCAAAGGTAAGGCATTGCCCGATACTGCACAATGATTATAAATAACCATTTTCATCACCGCCTCATGAGCACCATAGACTTGCTGAACAAGGAATTTTCCACGCAAGACTTTGCGGAGGAACAACCCTATACAGAACTGCTGAACAGCTACAAGGCCATTGCCTGCAACTATGCGCGGATGGAGAATGCCATTGCCGTGTTGAGCGACCTGCGCACCCACACCAGCCATATCTATTACGGAGGCTTCGCGCAGATGCTGGGCACAGGCCTGTGCGGGAAAGAGAGCCGGGTGGACTCCGTCTGGGAAGAAGAGATTTTCCGGCTGATTCATCCGGACGACCTGGCGAGGAAACATTTGCAGGAACTCTGCTTTTTCCATTTCATCAAACGCCAGCCTCCAAGGAAACGCGCCGAATATTACCTGATGAGCAAGCTCCGTATGAGCAATGACACGAACAACCACCTGCCGGCATTGCATCGGATGTTCTACATCTCCACGCCTCCCGGCAACGCCTTATGGCTGGCCCTATGCCTTTACAGTCCCCTGCTGCTCGACATTCCTGCCCAAGGCCTGATTGTCCATGCCACCGACGGCCAACTGATGGAATTGGACAAAGAGAACAACACAAAGATATTGTCCGCCCGGGAGAAACAGGTGTTAAGCCTCATAGACAAAGGACTGACAAGCAAAGACATTGCCGAAACGCTCTCCATCAGCCGAAACACCGTCAGTCGGCACAGGCAGGAGATTTTAGGGAAATTGCAGGTCAGGAACTCGATTGAAGCCTGCCGGGTAGCGAAAGACTTGAAACTTATTTGAGCGGCGTAAAGAGGGACTTGAGCGGGCTAAAGTCCCTCTTTAGGCGATGCATCATGGATGTTCTCGTAGATGATGATGCCCCTCCGCCGGATATGGTCCAACAAGGCTTCGTTCTTTAAGGCATGGAACAAGGACAAATCGACATGATAAGGCAAGAGCAGATCATCCACAGCAAGCAATAGCCGGTTCAAATCCATACGCGACAAGTCCTCGCCCACCAATGTAATGTCTATATCGGAGAAAGGCTTGTAAGTACCTTTGGCCCGCGAACCGTAGAGTATGGCTTGCCTGATACGTTCGTTGCCCGCAAAAACCCCAAGCAACTTGCGCCATTCCGTGTCAGTCAATCCGTAAGGCATAATCAAAAAAGGTTATCTGCTCCTGCCAACGGAAGCATTGTATATTCAAAACTCCGGAAAAGAGGATAGTACACATGCACGATAGCCTCATAGATTTCCTCAGCCGTTTCGTCATCGTAATTATGTGAAGTCAGATTCCGGTCTTCTATGGACTCCATCCACCTTTTGTCCGCAATGATTCCCATCTCAAAAGCCTTGCGGAAAGCATCGCGCGAGCCACGGATTTCTGTATAACCTTGATACTCGGCATAATCCTTCATCACCTTCCAGGCCAATTCATGCGTATATTCAAAACGCTGTATCAGCCCCTCCTTCATCAGTTCCTTCACTGCCTCATCCGCATCCTGCCGCGCCATGATTTCAACGGCCTGTCCCAAACGGTGCAGTGCCTTGCGGTAATTGGCAAACCGCTGTACCCAACGTATGTCCTGCTTTTCCATAATCCGGTATTCTAATTCATGCCGCACAAAAATACCGTTTCCCGCAGACATACCCAAAGAATACAGGGACAAACTTGCGGAAATTTTCCTACCTTTGCCACACACAAAAACAACAAGCCCATGCTGAAACCCAACAACCAAGACCGCCACTGGACCATACTGGAGAGTGAATACCTCATCCGCCGCCCGTGGCTGACCGCCCGCAAGGACCACGTCCGCCTGCCCAACGGAGCGGAGAACGAAGAATATTATGTATTGGAATATCCCGACTGGGTGAATGTCATCGCCCTGACCCGCGACGGACGTTTCCTGATGGAGCGCCAGTACCGTCACGGCCTGCAACTGACCTGCTATGAAATCTGCGCAGGCGTTTGCGAGGCGGGCGAGACGCCCTTGCAGTCTGCCCAACGGGAATTGTATGAAGAGACCGGCTATGGAGGCGGCACATGGACACCTTGGATGGACATCTCCGCCAACACCAGCACCATGACCAACCTGACTCACTGCTTCCTGGCAAAGGATGTGGAACCCGTCTCCACCCAACACCTGGAAGCCACGGAAGACATCAGCATCGAACTGCTGAGCGTGGACGAGGTCCGCACGCTGCTGACCACCAACCAAATCAAACAATCGCTGATGGCCGCGCCGCTGTGGAAGTACTTCGCGGTGAACCGGCTGATTTGACTGCTAAAAACAAACGGCGCAAACCCGAGGAATCATCCACCGGATTTGCGCCGTTCTTCATTTACAAGCAACGAGCCTCAGCCGCATCACTCGCGACGGCCCATGAATATCATTATATAATAGATGAGCGTGGCCAACGAACCGAGGGCAGCCACCACATACGTGTAGGCGGCAGAGCGCAGGGCGTCTTCGGCCTTGTCGTGGTTATACGAATTGGTGATGCCGGACGAACTGAGCCAAACCAAGGCGCGCTTGCTGGCATTGATTTCCACCGGCAGGGTGACAAAGCTGAAGAGCGTGGTCAGCGCAAAGAGGATGATGCCCGCCAACAGGATGGAGGGAAAAGAGTCAATCAGCAGGATGCCTGCCAAAATGACCCACGTCACCCACTGCGAGGCGAACGAAACCACCGGCACCAAGGCGCTGCGCATCTGCAACGGGCCGTAGGCACAAGCGTGCTGCACGGCGTGCCCGCATTCGTGGGCGGCCACGGCGGCAGCCATCACACTGTTGCTGTTGTAGACGCTCTCACTCAGGTTGACGGTCTTGTTGGCGGGGTTGTAGTGGTCGGTCAGGTGTCCGGGCGTGCAAGTCACCTGCACATCGTAGATGCCATTGTCATACAGCATCTTCTGCGCCACCTCGCGACCGGTCATGCCGTTGTTGGTGGGAATCTTGGAGTATTTCTTAAACTTACTCTGCAGGTTCAACTGCACCAGCCAACTCAACAGAGCCACGCCGATAAAGATAATCCATTGTATAGCCATTATTCTATTCTTGTTTAGAGGTTAATATACCGAAGTACAAACAAATTGTTTGCCAAAAATAAGGGGAAACCGCGAACCTGGCCGCAGTCTCCCCCATCTTTTAGGAAGAATTAGCTAAAAATCAGTCCAATTCCATTTCTATAACGGTGTCGATGTCCGTCGGCACTTCGTCCAGCAGCAGCGTATAGCCTTCCCTGTTCTTCTGGAACTTCACCGGCTTCCCGCCGACGAAATACGAAGCCTTCTTCACCTTCCTGTCCGCAAGGGGAAGGAAAAGGGCTTTGTCCTGCAGGTTGAGGATGTGCACGTAGAGCTTGTCGCCCTTCTGCGTCGTGCCGCCCCAAGGATGGGGAGCCACGCAGCCGCCGCGCGTGCCGTAGATAGTCTCGCCGTACACCTTCATCCACTCGCCCATCTCGGCCAGGCGTTGCACGGCCGTTGCCGGCAGTTCGCCGTCGGGCTGCGGGCCGATGTTCAGCAGCAGATTCCCGTCCTTGACGGCGGCTCCCACAAGATACTGAATCAGTTCCTTCGCCGACTTGTAGTTCTGGTCGTCAATCTTGTAGCCCCACATGCCGTTCATGGTCTGACAGGTCTCCAGCGGCAAATCGCTGACGTCCTGTCCGGAAAGTCCGGCCGTGTTCTCGCCCGGCAGGTCGCGCTCGAAGATTTGGATGTCCTCGCCCGCAAACGGCGTCAGGTGGTGGTTATTGGCCACCAAGCATCCCGGCTGTAACCGGTGAATCAACGCATACTGCCCGTCCAGTTGCCAATCGAAATCGGGATTCCCGTCCTGGTCCCACAGCCCGTCGAACCAGATGGCGCCAATGGGGCCGTAGTTGGTCAGTAGTTCGGTCAGTTGGTTGTTCATAAAGGCGTAGTAGCTGTCCCAGTCCCCCTGCGGGTTGGGACGGCCGGTGCCCCGGCCCGTTCGCCCCCACACGGCGTCTTCGCGGTACCAGTCAATGTGCGAATAATAAAGATGCAGGCGGATGCCCTGCTTGTGGCACTCGTCAGCCAGTTCTTTCAGCACATCGCGCTTGAAAGGCGTGGCGTCCACAATGTTGTAGTCGGAATAGTCCGTATGGAACATCGAGAAGCCTTCGTGGTGGCGGCTGGTGAAGCAGATGTACTTCGCGCCCGAAGCCTTGATGGAAGCCACCCACCGGGCAGCGTCGAAACGGGAAGGATAGAATCCGCCGGCCAGTTTGGCGTATTCCTTGTAGTTCAGGTTCTTATTGGTCATGGTCCACTCGCCCGTGGCCAACATCGCATACAATCCCCAATGCAGGAAAATGCCGAACTTGGCGTCGCGAAACTCCTGGCGGGACTTCAGGTTTTCTTCAGAGGGCTGGTACTGCTGCGCCTGCACAGGGAATGCCAGGCAGCCTGCCAGCAAGAGAGAGAAGAGTTTGGTTCTCATGTCATTAAAGATAAAGGGATTAAAAAAAGACACCCTCCCCCGCCCGTTCGTAGGCAAGGAAGGGTGTCCTCATGTCTGTCACGCTTCTTCCGTGTAGCGTTCGATGGTCTGCTCGCGATCCGGTCCGATGGAGACGAACTTGATGGGCACGCCGAGTTGGTCTTCGAGGAAGGAGATGTAAGCGTTGAACTCCTCGGGGAACTCGTCCTCGCTCTGCATCTTCGTCATGTCGGTCTGCCAGCCGGGCATCTCTACGTAGACAGGCTCCACGCCTTCGCTGATGTCGAAGGGGAAGCGGTCGGTCTCTTCGCCGTCAATCTTGTAGGCCACGCACGCCTTGATGGTCTCGAACGAGTCGAGCACGTCGCTCTTCATCATGATGAGCTTCGTTACACCGTCCACCATCACAGCATACTTCAGGGCCACGAGGTCTATCCATCCGCAACGGCGCTTGCGTCCGGTCACGGCGCCGAACTCATGCCCGAGGGCGCAGATTTTCTCGCCCGTCTCGTCGAACAGTTCCGTGGGGAACGGACCGGCGCCCACGCGGGTGCAGTAAGCTTTGAAGATGCCGTAGACCTCGCCAATCTTGTTGGGAGCCACGCCCAGACCCGTGCAAGCCCCGGCGCAGATGGTGTTGGAAGAAGTCACGAAGGGGTAAGAGCCGAAATCGATATCCAGCATCGTGCCCTGTGCGCCTTCACAGAGAACGGATTTGCCTTCATCCAGCAGGCGGTTCACCTCGTGCTCGCTGTCCACCAAGTGGAACTGCTTCAGGTATTCGATGCCTTCCAGCCAGGCCTTCTCCATGCCTTCCAGGTCGTAGGGGCCGTAGTTCAGGCTCTCCAGGATGGCAATGTGCCGCGCCTTGGCTGCCGCATACTTCGCCTCGAAATTGTGCAGGATGTCGCCCACGCGCAGGCCGTTGCGGCTCACCTTGTCCGTATAGGTGGGGCCGATGCCCTTGCCCGTGGTGCCCACCTTGGCATCCCCCTTGGCAGCCTCGTAGGCAGCGTCCAGCAGGCGGTGGGTCGGCAGGATGAGGTGCGCCTTCTTCGAGATGTGCAGGCGTTCCTTCAGCGGATGGCCCGATGCCTCCAGCGCCTCGGCTTCGGCTTTGAAGAGGGCGGGGTCCAGCACCACACCGTTACCT
>CASEKR010000070.1 GCA_949288585.1 uncultured Bacteroides sp.
AGGTGAGATTGAGGCATGGGGACGCGGCATTGAGCGCATCATCACGGCTTGTAAGAATGACGGATTCTCCACACCGGAGTTCCGCTATGATGCTTCAGGGATTTGGACGACATTTAAGTTTGAGTACCCGGAAAGGGCTACTACCCAAAGCGACCAGAAAACTGCCCAAAAGACTACCCAAAAGACTGCCCAAAAGACTCTCCCAAAGACCATACAAAACCTGACAGAACAACAAGAAGCTATCCTGTCATTCTTAAAAGAACATCCGGAAGCGACCCGAAAGGAGATAAGCGAAAGCCTTTCTAACATCACAGAGGATGGTGTAAAATATAATCTTTCCCGCCTCCAAGAGCTTGGCTTGCTAAAACGTATAGGCGGCAGGAAACAAGGATATTGGCTGGTCGTGGAATAAGGATATTCATTTGCCATCTGTAGAAAACGGGGATGTTGACGTGCGTTATATGAAAATAAATTCGTTATTTTGCACGCAAAGAAAACCAAGGAATGGAAGAAGAGAATTTCGACATACGCAACCAGCATCCCCTGAGCGGGCGTGAACGCGACTTTGAGAATGCTTTGCGCCCTTTGCGCTTCGAGGATTTCAGCGGGCAGGACAAGGTGGTGGATAACTTGCGCATCTTTGTCAAGGCGGCTCGCTTGCGCGGGGAGGCATTGGATCATGTGCTTCTGCACGGGCCTCCCGGACTGGGTAAGACGACGCTTTCCAACATCATTGCCAATGAACTGGGGGTGGGCTTCAAGGTGACTTCCGGGCCTGTGCTGGATAAACCGGGCGATTTGGCGGGCATCCTGACAAGCTTGGAGACGAACGATGTCTTGTTCATCGACGAGATTCACCGCCTTTCGCCTGTGGTGGAGGAGTACTTGTATTCGGCGATGGAGGATTACCGCATCGACATCATGATAGACAAGGGGCCTTCGGCCCGGAGCATCCAGATTGACTTGAATCCTTTCACGCTGGTGGGCGCCACGACGCGCAGCGGCCTGTTGACCGCGCCTTTGCGGGCGCGTTTCGGCATCAACCTGCATTTGGAATATTACGACGACGAGGTGCTGACGGGCATTATTCTGCGCTCGGCGGGCATACTTGATGTGCCTTGCTCGAGGCAGGCGGCCAAGGAAATCGCTTCGCGTAGCCGGGGAACACCCCGTATTGCCAATGCTTTGTTGAGGCGTGTGCGGGACTTTGCCCAGGTAAAAGGTTCGGGAAGCATAGACACGGAGATTGCTATCTTCGCCCTTGAAGCGCTGAACATCGACCGCTATGGGTTGGACCAGATAGACAACAAACTGTTGACCACGATTATCGATAAGTTCAGGGGCGGGCCGGTAGGGCTGACTACCATTGCCACGGCTTTGGGAGAAGACCCGGGCACACTGGAGGAGGTCTACGAGCCTTTCCTTATTAAAGAGGGTTTCCTGAAACGCACGCCCCGGGGGCGTGAGGTGACAGAACTCGCTTACCGCCATTTGGGAAAGAACAGGTATAATCTGCAAGGTGGACTGTTTGATGAATAGGGCTTGGGCAAAGGCCGAATAGTTTATTATACTATTAATTATAAGTATGGCTACATTAAAGAGTTTGGCTAAGGATACTGCCGTATATGGTTTGAGCAGTATCGTAGGCCGTTTCCTCAATTATCTGTTGGTGCCTGTCTATACGCTGGCATTGCCGGCGCAGTCGGGCGGATACGGGGTGGTGACCAACATTTACGCTTGGGTGGCGTTGGTATTGGTGTTGCTGACTTGTGGCATGGAGACTGGCTTTTTCCGTTTCGCCAACCGCGAGGGTGAAGAACCGATGCGCGTCTATTCCACTACCTTGCTGGCTGTGGGCACGGGGGCGCTGGTCTTCTTGGCCTTGGGATTGGGCTTCCTGCATCCCATTGCGGGTTGGCTGGGCTATGGCGGACATCCCTGGTACGTGGGCATGATGATGATAGTCGTGGCCATGGACGCCGTGCAAAGCATCCCGTTCGCTTACTTGCGTTACCAGCGGAAACCTTTGCGCTTTGCTGCACTGAAATTGCTCTTCATCTTCTTGAATATCCTGCTGAACTTGGTGTATTACGTGGCATTGGACGGCACGGATGTGGCCTATGCCTTTGTGTTCAATTTAGTGTGCACGTCGACGGTGATGCTGTGCATGTGGCCCGAGTTGCACGGCTTCCGCTATGTGTTGGACCGTGCTTTGTTGCGCCGCATGTTGCGCTATTGCCTGCCCCTCTTGGTGCTGGGGCTGGCGGGCATCCTTAACCAAGTGGCCGACAAGATTATCTTTCCCTATGTCTATCCCGACCCAGAGGAGGCACCCGTGCAATTGGGTATCTATGGGGCTGCTGCCAAGATAGCCATGATTATGGCCATGCTGACACAGGCTTTCCGTTATGCCTATGAGCCGTTTGTTTTCGGCAAAAGCCGCGACAAGGACAACCGCGAGGTTTATGCCCAGGCCATGAAGTTCTTCATCATCTTCACCCTCTTGGCCTTTTTGGCGGTAATGTTCTACCTCGACTTGCTCAAGTACCTTATCGGGCCGGATTATTGGGAGGGCCTGCGGGTGGTGCCTATTGTCATGGCAGCCGAGATATTCATGGGTGTCTACTTTAATTTGTCGTTTTGGTATAAATTGATAGACCAGACCCGCTGGGGAGCATGGTTCTCATTGGCCGGATGCGTGGTGCTGGTGGCTGTCAATGTCTTGCTGGTGCCCAGCTATGGCTATATGGCTTGTGCATGGGGTGGTTTCGCGGGTTATGGCGTGGCCATGCTTTTGTCTTACTTTGTGGGGCAAAAGAAATACCCCATCCGTTATGACTTGCGTTCCATCGGACTTTATGTCCTCTTCGCGGCTCTGCTTTACGTGGCAGGAGAGTATGTGCCTGTGGATAATGTGGTGGCACGTCTGGCTTGGCGCACTTTGCTGCTGTTGGCTTTTGTGGCTTTTGTGGTGAAGCGTGACTTGCCTTTGTCGCAATGTCCGGTTGTTGGGAAGCATTTCCGTAAAAAGGTTGCCCCGTCGCCCGATAGGCAGGAATAAAACGATGTACGATATGAAACCGAGGACTATTTTATTGGCTTTGGCTTGCCTGCTGTTGCCTGCCGTCGGTTGGGCCGACGAGGGCATGTGGATGCTGGGCAACTTGGATAAGAAGACAAGCCAGGTGATGAAGGACATGGGGCTGCAACTCTCTGCCAAACAGTTGTATCATCCTCGCCGCCCTTCGTTGAAAGATGCTGTTGTCAGCTTTGGCGGCTTCTGCTCGGGCGTGGTCGTGAGCCATGAGGGGCTGGTATTCACTAACCATCATTGCGGTTTCAGCAGTATCCGCCAGCGCAGTACAATGGAGCATAACTACCTGGAGGATGGTTTCGTGGCCCGGATGCGTGAGGAAGAAATCCCATGTCCTGAGTTGTTTGTACGTTTCCTGGTCCGGCAGGAGAATGTGACTCGCCGCGTGCTCTCAGCAGTCCGCCCCGGGATGGATGAGGCAGACCGCTCTCTGGCTATTGATTCGGTCATGTGGACCATTGGGCGTGAGGTGATGGATAAAGACTCGACCACGGTAGGTGCGGTCGATGCTTATTATGGAGGCAATGAGTTCTGGCTGTCCGTCTATCGGGATTATTACGATGTGCGCTTGGTCTTTGCGCCCCCTTCGTCTGTCGGTAAGTTCGGTCGTGAAGAAGATAACTGGGAATGGCCGCGCCATACGGGCGACTTTAGTGTCTTCCGCATTTATGCTGGTAAAGGGAACCTGCCTGCCGAGTATTCACCGGACAATGTTCCTTATTGCCCCGCCTATGTCGCTCCCATTTCGTTGGACGGCTACCGGGAAGGCTCGTTCTGTATGACATTGGGGTATCCTGGTTCGACGGAACGCTATCTGTCTTCCTATGGCATTGAAGAGATGGTGAACGGACGCAATCAGGCGCAGATAGATGTGCGTGGGGTGAAACAGGCCATTTGGAAAAGGGAAATGGAACGCCGCGACAGCATCCGCCTGATGTATGCTTCTAAATATGATGAAAGTTCAAATTATTGGAAGAACAGCATCGGCATGAACCGGGCTATCCGCCACTTGCATGTATTGGACAAGAAAAGGGCGATGGAGAAAGAACTTCAACGCTGGATAGAGAACACACCGCGCGAGCGCAAGAAACTGTTCACCCTCCTGGAAGGGCTGGAGGCCAACTATCTGGCACGCCGGGAAGCCGACCGGGCGAATGCCTACTTTACCGAAGCCTTTTTCAACGGCCCAGAACTGGTGCAACTGGCACTTTCTATTCTGAACTTCGATTTCGAAGGAGAACACGAAACAGTGGTTGCAGGGTTGGAGGGTATTGTCGAACAGTATGCCAATCTGGACATGGATATTGACAAGGAGGTTTTTGCTGCCTTGATAGACACTTATCGCGCGAAAGTGGATTCGGCATATTGGCCGGCGTTTTTCCAGACGATAGACACGCTATACGGTGGGAAAGCGGCCACCTTTGTGGATACGTTGTATGCCCATTCGGATTTGACTTCGCCCCGGGGGCTAAAACGCTTCTTGGAGCGGGATACTACTTATCATATCTATGAAGATCCGGCTATCACGCTGAGCATAGACTTGCTGGCACAACTTTTCGAGATGAATTACGGGATGCGTGAGCCTTCGCGGGAAATCAGACGGGGGGAGCGGTTGTTCAATGCGGCCGTGAGGCGTATGTATGACGAACGTAATTTCTACCCTGATGCCAATTCTACCCTCCGGCTTAGTTTCGGAACCGTATGTGGTTACCAGCCCCGGGACGGGGTGGAATACAACTATTACACTACCGTGCAGGGCATATTGGAAAAAGCAAGGGCGCATGCCGGCGACATTGGCTTTTCCCTTCAGCCCGAATTGGAGGAGTTGCTTTCGTCTGGCCGCTTTGGGCGCTATGCCGATAAAGATGGGCAAATGAAGGTATGCTTCATTTCTAACAATGACATCACTGGTGGAAACTCGGGCAGCGCCATGTTCAATGGGCGTGGCGAGTTGTTGGGACTGGCTTTTGATGGCAATTGGGAAGCCATGAGCAGCGATGTTTGCTATGAACCTTGTCTGCAGCGCACTATCGGGGTGGATATCCGCTATATACTCCTGATTATAGAGCAATATGCCCATGCCTCAAACTTGATTCATGAACTGTCATTGCCCGATTGAGGCTCTTACTGCCAGGACGGTGCGTTTGGCTGCATTTCTCTTGTCTCTGTCTTCGGTAGGGGAGGGGTGCGTGGGGGCTGTTTAGATTTTTTGTCCTTGACTGGCTGGGATAGCGTTAAAATATCCTATAATAACGGATTTTATGCAATACTTTGTTTGACATATATGAATTAATAGGTTAAATTTGTCGCGTTTTTAGATACTGAATGTATCGTCCCCTCATGCCTGGCAAGCATCGTATGGCAAGCCTTTATGAGGAAGAATACCAGGGTTTGAAAAACAAAAGTTCCTATATTTATTTATTAATTAATTTCATTATCTTATTTGTTATGGAAACAAAAAACAAAAAAAAGAACGTAGGCTTCAGAGGCATTAAGTCTGCGTGGATTGTAATCGTTTGCTGCTTCATCGTAGCTGTTTTGATTTACACTCAGGTGTTGGGTAACCCCGCCAACTTTATGAACAATGACCCGAACAACCACCCGCTGCCCGGTAACTTCCTGGGAACTATCTATAAAGGTGGTGTGATCGTGCCTGTGATCCAGACTCTGTTGCTGACTGTTATCGCTTTGTCTATCGAGCGTTTCTTCGCTATCCGTGCCGCTTTCGGTCATGGTTCTTTGGCTAAGTTTGTTGCCAATATCAAGGTGGCTTTGGCTAACAACGACATGACTCAGGCTCAGGCTTTGTGCGACAAACAGCGTGGTTCTGTTGCCAATGTAGTAGGCGCAACATTGCAGAAGTATGCTGAGATGGAAAGCAACACAGTTCTGTCTAAGGACCAAAAGCAATTGGCTATCCAGCAGGAATTGGAAGAGGCTACTGCTCTGGAATTGCCCATGATGCAGGAGAATCTGCCTATTATCGGTACTATCACTACGCTGGGTACGTTGATGGGTCTGCTCGGTACGGTTATCGGTATGATTCGTTCATTCGCCGCTTTGGCTGCCGGTGGTTCTGCTGACTCTATGGCATTGTCACAAGGTATTTCTGAGGCCTTGATCAATACGGCCTTCGGTATCTTGACTGGTGCATTGGCCGTAATCGCTTACAACTACTACACGAACAAGATTGATAAACTGACATTCGCTCTCGACGAAGTAGGCTTCTCTATCGTACAGACATTTGCCGCTACGCATAAGTAAATTATAGAAAACGGAAAGGCGGTAGGCGTATTTGCGCCTTTCGTCGGCTTCCAGTTTTAATTTCTCATTTTTTAATTTACAATTATGGGTAGAGTCAAAATCAAAAAGAAAAGCACGTTCATCGACATGACCGCGATGAGTGACGTGACAGTATTGTTGCTGACCTTCTTCATGTTGACTTCTACATTCGTTAAACCGGAACCCGTCAAGGTCAATGTGCCGGGCTCTGTGTCTGAAATCAAGATTCCGGAAACCAACATCCTCCAAATCTTGATTGCGCAGGATGGGAAAGTCTTCATGAGCCTGGACAAGCAGGGTGACCTGGAACAATTGCTGGGTGCCATGGGACAGGAATATGGAGTGCAATTCTCGGCTGAGGAGACCAAGAAATTCATGGTGGCAAGCACCTTCGGTGTTCCCATGAAGAATATGAAGGCTTTCCTCGCACAGCCGGAAGAAAAGCAGAGCGAACTGTTGAAAAGCGCCGATGCGGGCATTCCCACCGATAGCTTGGATAACCAGTTCAAGTCATGGGTGCGTAATGCACGAGCCATCAATAAAGATCTGCGAATTGCCATCAAGGCCGATGCCACCACTCCTTATTCAGTTATTAAAGATGTTATGAACTCTCTTCAGGACCTTCGCGAGAACAGATACAATCTGATCACTACGCTGAAGGCGACTTCTGAAGAATAATTTGGAAAGGATCGAATATGGCAGAAATACAAGAAAGTGGCGGCAAGAAAAGCAACAGCAAGCAGAAAAAAATGACCGTTCGCGTGGACTTCACGCCGATGGTGGATATGAACATGTTGCTGATTACCTTCTTCATGCTGTGTACCACCCTAAGCAAGCCCCAGACAATGGAGATTAGCATGCCGAGTAACGACAAGAATATCACCGATGAACAGCGTTCAAAGGTGAAGGCTTCGCAGGCTATCACGCTCTTGCTGGCGGGTGACGACAAGCTGTATTACTATGAAGGAGAGCCTAATTACGCAGACTTCAATTCGTTGAAGGAGACTTCGTACAGGGCTGATGGCCTTCGTGACATGCTTCTTCGTCGTAACCGCGTTGCTGTGCAGAAGGTGAATGAACTGAAGCAACAGAAGGCCGATTTGAAAATATCAGAAGATGATTATAAGGAACAACTCTCCGAAATCAAGAGTGGAGATGATACGCCTACGGTTATCATCAAAGCCCAGGGGGAAGCTTCGTATAAGAATCTGATTGATGCACTGGATGAGATGCAGATTTGCAATATTGGTAAGTATGTGATTGCAGACATGGCCGAAGGTGACGAGTTCCTTATCAAGAACTTCGAGAGCCAGGGCGCCTATGGTGCAGAGAACCTTGCCCAATGAGATGTGTAACACCTAAATGTAAAAAGCAGAATTATGGCAAAAATAGATTTGACCTCTCGCGAATGGTGTGACCTCATTTTTGAAGGCAGAAATAAGGAATACGGCGCGTATAAGATGCGTGCCCGCGCACCGAGACGATTGACGTTCTCCGTCATATTGGTTATTGTGATTGCATTGGTGGGTTTCTCCATCCCGAAGTTGATTACGATGGTTACTCCTGAAAAGAAGGAGGTAATGACTGAAGTAACTACGCTCTCGCAGTTGGAAGAACCCGAAGTGAAACAAGAAGAAGTACAGAAAGTACAGCCTGTGGCTCCTCCTCCTCCTGCGTTGAAGAGCTCCATCAAGTTTACGGCTCCTGTCATCAAGAAAGACGAGGAAGTGGCTGATGAAGACGAAATGAAGAGCCAGGAAGAACTGACGGAGAGCAAGGTGACTATCTCTATTGCGGACGTGAAAGGTACGGATGAAGAAGGCGGTGTGGATATTGCCGACCTGAAGCAAGTAGTTACCGAAGCCCCTGTGGAAGAGGAAGTGTTCGATATGGTAGAACAGGCTCCCCAGTTCCCCGGCGGTCCCGCAGAGTTGATGGCTTATCTGAGCAAGAATATCCGTTACCCGGTTATCGCACAGGAAAATGGTATCTCCGGTCGTGTGATCTGCCAGTTCGTGGTAGGTTCGGATGGTTCCGTGCGCGACATCAAGGTGATGCGTGGTGTTGACCCCTCGCTGGATAAGGAAGCCGTGCGTGTGATTCAGTCCATGCCGAAGTGGATTCCTGGCCGTCAGAACGGTAAGGCGGTTTCTGTACGATATACGTTGCCTGTAACATTCAGGTTGCAGTAATTTAGACGTATGCATATGAAAAGAGGTAGACAGTTTGGACTTTTGACTTTAGCATTGGTGGTCTTGCTTGCCGCTTGCAGGCAGAAACCTAAAGATGGCCGTACGGATACTTATACGTCAGGGACAGTAGCCATTGCGGCAGACGAGAGTTTCCAACCTATTGTGGAAGAGGAAATCTTTGTCTTCGAGTCTCTCTATCCGATGGCAGATTTGGTGCCGCACTATGTGACAGAAGTGGAAGCTGTCAACCTCTTACTCAAAGACAGCCTGCGACTGGCTATTACCAGCCGCAGGCTGACACCTGAGGAACTTTATTCTTTCAATAGTCGTAAGTTTTTCCCTCAACAAATTAAGATTGCCACAGATGGTTTGGCTTTGATTACCAATTTGGGCAATCCAGACACCTTGATTAGTGTAAATTCTATTCGGGATGTGTTGACGGGGAAGAAAACCCGCTGGAAAGAGATTTATCCCAATTCCCGTTTAGGTGAAATCCAATTGGTGTTTGATAACAAAAATTCAAGCACGGTGCGTTTTGCGATAGATTCTATTTGCCGTGGCAAGGAATTGGCGGGTAATGTAAGTGCCCTGAATACAAATAAAGAGGTAATCAACTTTGTGGCAAAAACACCGGGTGCCATTGGTATTGTTGGTGTGAATTGGCTGAGCGACCGGAATGACAGCACGGGACTTTCTTTCAACAAGGAAGTGAACGTTATGTCGGTCAGCCACTCCACACAACCGACGGTGTTGAATAGTTTCAAGCCCTATCAATATTACCTCTACACGGGCGATTATCCGTTGGCACGCGACTTGTATGCTTTGGTGAATGACCCACGAAATGGTTTATGCTGGGGATTCTCTGGTTTTCTCACTTCTTATCGTGGACAGTTGATTATCCAGAAGTCGGGTCTGTTGCCTGCTACGCAAGCTGTGCGGGTGGTGAACGTGAAAGATGAATAAATTGTTTTTTTATAAGAGAGAAATATGAAGATTAAAAGTAGATTAATGTTGTGCTGCGTAGGCTTGCTGTTTGCAGGTATGGTTTCCGCGCAGACTCCGGCTGCAGAATGGCAGGCTGGTGTGAATCAGGTGAAAGAACTGATTAAGACTGACCCCAAACAGGCATGGGATATGGCCGAAGACTTGATGAAAGGCAAGAACAAGAAGAATGTTGACTTGATTTTGGCTTTGACTCAGGTGTACCGGGAAGCACAGAAGACCGAGCAAATGAATGAACTTCTGGAGAAAGCAAAGAAGGCTGATAAGAAGGATCCGCGTATCTCATTGTTGGAAGGCGATATTGCTTTGGACAAGAAAGATGTCGGCAAGGCTTGCCAGTTGTACGAGCAGGCTATTTATTTCGACCCCAATTGCTATGAGGCTTATTTGAAGTATGCAAGGGCTTATAAGTCGGCCAGCCCGACTCAGGCTATTGCCAAGCTGCAGGAATTGAAGCAGGTCGCTCCTGATAATCTGGAGGCCGACAAGGCTTTGGCAGAGGTTTACTATGCTAACAACCGTTTCGGTGATGCAGTGAAGGCTTATGCTAACTTTATCCATACGGACATTGCTACTGAGAATGATATCTTGAGCTATGCGTTTGCTTTGTTCTTGAACCATGACTTTGAAGCTTCTTTGGAGATTGCCCGCAAGGGTTTGGAACAGAATCCCAACCACACTGCTTTCAACCGTCTGGCCATGTATAACAACATCGACCTGAAGCGTTTCGATGAAGCTGCTACTTATGCCGATGTTTTCTTCAACAAACTGACTGACGTCAATTATTCAGGCTTGGATTATCGTTATTATGGCGCTTTGCTGAATGCGAAGGAAGATTACATGGGTGCTGTGGCCCAGTATGAGAAGGCATACGAACTGGATACTGCATCAGTGGAACTGTTGCAGCAGATTTCTGACGCTTACGCCAGCAATGATGATTACGAGAAGGCTATTGATGCCTATGAACGCTATTGCGAGGCTTTGCCTGCCGAGGAAAGAACGATGGAGAATACTTTCCAACTGGGTCGCTTGTATTACAGTGAAGGTACTTCTACGGATACCATCAAGGTAACTCCTGAAATGCGCCAGGCTGCTTTGATTCAGGCTGACACGATTTTTGCCGAGGTGGCTGCCGAAGCTCCCGACAGCTATTTGGGTAACTTCTGGCGTGCACGTACCAATTCTGCCATTGACCCCGAGACTACGCAAGGTTTGGCCAAGCCTTATTATGAGAAGGTGGTAGAAATGCTGTTGCCGAAGAATGACGCGCGTTACAACCGGGTTATCATTGAGTGCTATAAGTACTTGGGTTACTACTTCCTGTTGCAAAGCGATTATGAGACTTCCAAGGATTATTGGAACAAGATTCTTGCCCTCGATCCGAATGATGCGTTGGCAAAGACTGCCCTGGAAGGCATTGAGAAAGAAGGACACTAATGGAAAGCAAATGCCCTGCACGAGAAAGCAGGACGTATAAAGGATAAAAAAGCAGAGGGTGCGTCACTTCATTGACGCACCCTCTTTTTTATCCAGCGTTTTTGCCTTTATTTCTTTTTCTTTTTCGAAGGTATGGCCCAGCCTTCTTCGTCAAAGTCCGGTTCCTTCCAGCGCGGGTCGTTTTCGTCGTGCTGGAAGAATTGTTTCCAGTCGTCCTTGCGGCCGCGCGGTTTGGTGTAGCCCCGTTCTTCGCGGCTGGCTTTTTCTTTCTTCTTGGCGGTTTCCTTGGGTTCTTTGACGGTTTTCCTGGATGCTTTGTTGGTCTTCTTGGACTCCTTGGCAGGAGTTTTCTCGGTTTCTTCGCCTGCTAATTCCACCACGACTTTCCTTCCTCTCCAGTTGGCGCGCTTCAGGCCTTTCAAGACTTGGGAAGCGGCTTCTTCTTCTACTTCGAAGAAGGAGAAATTGCGCATGAGGTCGATGCGGCCGATTTCCACATGTCCCCGGACGTATGAGTTGATAAGTCCGATGAGTTCGTTGGGGAAGAGGTTGTCGTTCTTGCCCAGGTTGATGAAGAAACGCGCAAAGCCCGGTTCAGCCTGACGGTTGCCTTCACTCCCTGCTCCTTTTTTGCCTTTTTTCTCCTTCCTTTCCTTGGGGTCGGTGGCTGTTTCGATATCCTTGCGGTTGCGGTAGTAGTCCGAGAAGCGGTTGAACTCGTGGCTGACCATGCGCTTGATGAGGTCTTCCTTCGACAGCCAGTCCAGTTTGCGGTAGACGTCGGGCATGAAGTCGGCTATTTCTTCTTCGTTGACCTTTACCTTTTCCAGGTCATCGATGACTTTCAGCAGTTGGCGTTCGCAGATGTCCTTGGCGGTAGGCATCTTTCCCGCTTCGAATTTCTTGCCGATGATTCGTTCTATTTCGCGCATACGGCCTTTTTCCCGCAGGTTGATAATGGCTATGGATGTACCGGTTTTTCCGGCACGTCCTGTGCGTCCGCTGCGGTGCGTGTAGCTTTCAGTGTCTTCGGGCAGGCCGTAGTTGATGACGTGTGTCAAGTCGTCCACGTCCAGGCCACGGGCGGCCACGTCGGTGGCAACGAGCAGTTGGAGGTTGCGGATGCGGAATTTCTGCATCACGGCATCGCGTTGCGCCTGGCTCAGTTCGCCGTGCAGGGTGTCGGCGTTGTATCCTTCCTGCATCAGTTTGTCGGCAATCTCCTGGGTTTCCTTGCGTGTGCGGCAGAAGATGATGCCGTATATCTGCGGGTTGTAGTCCACGATGCGTTTCAGCGTCTCGTATTTGTCTTTGGCGTGCACGACGTAGACGATGTGCTTGACATTGGCCGTTCCTTCATTCTTGCGGCCTATGGTGATTTCTTTCGCATCATGCAGGTAATTCTTGGCGATGCGGGCAATCTCTGCGCTCATGGTGGCGGAGAAGAGCAGTGTGTTCCGCTCCTGCGGCACTTCGGCCAGGATGGCGTCTATGCTTTCGCTGAAGCCCATGTTCAGCATTTCGTCGGCTTCGTCCAGCACGACATTTTGCACCTGTGCCAGCGAGACGGTCTTGCGCCGCATCAGGTCCAGCAGGCGTCCGGGCGTGGCCACGATGACGTGTACGCCTTGCTTGAGGGCGCGTATCTGGCTTTCGATGGACGAGCCGCCGTAGACGGGCAGTACGCGCAAGCCTTCGATGTATTTGGAGTAATCGTTGAGGTCGCCCGCTATTTGCAGGCAGAGTTCGCGTGTGGGGCTGAGGATGAGTGCTTGCGGGGCACGCAGGCCGACATTGGTCTTTTGCAGCAACGGCAATCCGTATGCGGCGGTTTTCCCGGTGCCCGTCTGGGCCAGGGCTACTACGTCATTGTTTTCTCCCAGCAGATAAGGAATCACTTCTTCTTGTACCGGCATGGGCTGCTCGTAGCCCATTTCTTCGATGGCGCGGCGTATCTCCGGCGACACA
>CASEKR010000071.1 GCA_949288585.1 uncultured Bacteroides sp.
TGATGAAGGAGACGACGCACTGGTACCTTCCCCTGGACAAGCACGAAGCCTGGCTGCGCCAATGGATTCTGGAGGACCACAAGGAGTGGCGCCCCAACGTCTACGGCCAGTGCAAGAGTTGGCTGGACATGGGCCTGCAACCCCGCGCCGTGAGCCGCGACCTCGACTGGGGCATCCCCGTGCCCGTGGAAGGAGCCGAAGGCAAGGTGCTGTATGTATGGTTCGACGCGCCCATCGGCTACATCAGCAACACCAAGGAACTGCTGCCCGATGACTGGGAAAAGTGGTGGAAAGACCCGGAGACGCGCCTCATCCACTTCATCGGCAAGGACAACATCGTCTTCCACTGCATCGTCTTCCCCGCCATGCTGAAGGCCGAAGGCTCGTATATCCTGCCGGACAACGTGCCTTCCAACGAGTTCCTCAACCTGGAGGGCGACAAGATATCGACGTCTCGCAACTGGGCCGTCTGGTTGCATGAGTACCTGCAGGACTTCCCCGGCAAGCAGGATGTATTGCGCTATGTGTTGACCGCCAATGCCCCGGAGACGAAGGACAACGACTTCACGTGGAAGGACTTTCAGGCGCGCAACAACAACGAACTGGTGGCTGTCTATGGCAACTTCGTGAACCGCGCCCTGCAACTGACCAAGAAGTACTTCGACGGCAAAGTGCCTGCGTGCGGCGAACTAAATGCCTACGACCGGGAGACTTTGCAAGAGTTTGCCGACGTCAAAGCGGAGGTGGAGAAACTGTTGGATATCTTCAAGTTCCGCGATGCGCAGAAGGAGGCCATGAACCTGGCGCGCATCGGCAACAAATACCTGGCCGACACCGAGCCGTGGAAGCTGGCCAAGACGGACATGGAGCGCGTGGGCACCATCCTGAACATCGCCCTGCAACTCGTGGCCAATCTGGCCATCGCCTTCGAGCCGTTCCTGCCCTTCAGCAGCAAGAAACTGCGCGAGATGCTGAACGTGGAGCACCTGGAGTGGGACAACCTGGGCCATACGGACCTCCTGCCCGCAGGACACCAGTTGGGCGAAGCCGTCCTGCTGTTCGAGAAGATAGACGACGCCACCATCCAGGCGCAGGTGGACAAGCTGCTGGCCACGAAGAAGGCCAACGAAGCCGCCAACTACAAGGCCAACCCCGTGAAGCCCGTCATCTCCTTCGAAGAATTTGAGAAGCTGGACATCCGCGTGGGCACCGTGCTGGAGTGCCAGGCAGTGCCCAAGATGAAGAAGCTGTTGCAGTTCAAGATAGCCGACGGCCTGGAGAACCGCACCATCGTGAGCGGCATCGCCCAGCACTACAAGCCCGAGGAGTTGGTAGGCAAGCAAGTCTTGTTCATCGCCAACCTGGCTCCCCGCCAGTTCAAGAACGGCTTGGTGAGCGAGGGCATGATTCTCAGCGCCGAGGATTGGGACGGCTCGCTGGCCGTGACTTCTTTGTTGCGCGAGGTGAAGCCGGGCAGCGAGGTGAAATAAATCCCATGAGAGATGCCGAATGACAACACAAGAACTTTGCTTGTCATTCGGCATTGACGATAAGCAATATTCCATCATAGGCACTACTTATTTGGTCTTGCAGGCATTTAGGAAATATAGTCATAAATGATTGTGTTGTAAAGGCAGATGTTATGAAAAAGCAAGTCATTCATATAGACAATGCAGAGATAAGTCTTCTCCCGCAGGGACAAGAGGACTATATTTCATTAACGGATATGGCTCACAGCCAGATGCAGGAGCATATCATATTCCGTTGGATGAGCCTGAAAAGCACCATTGAGTATATTGGCGAATGGGAAGCGCTGTATAATCCCCATTTTAATTATACCGAATTCGGTACAATTAGAGACTCCGCAGGCAGCAATAACTTCGTGCTGTCTGTCAAAGCTTGGATTGAACGCACCCATGCCATCGGCATTGTGGCCAAGGCAGGGAGATATGGTGGAACTTATGCGCACAAGGATATAGCCTATCATTTCGGCATGTGGATAAGTCCCCGCTTTCAATTGTTGCTGGTAAAAGAGTATCAGCGTCTGCAAGAAGAAAAGCACAAGTTATTGGGTTGGACGGCCAAAAGGGAATTGTCTAAAATCAATTACCACATTCATACCGATGCTATCAAACAGCATCTCATTCCGCCTCAACTGACGCCTCAACAAATATCCTATGTCTACGCCAATGAGGCAGACGTGCTGAATGTCGCCCTGTTCGGACAAACTGCCAAACAGTGGAGAGAAACGCATCCCGACTTGGAAGGGAACATAAGGGACTATGCGACTATCAACGAACTGATTTGCTTGTCGAACATGGAGAACTTGAATGCCGTATTTATCCAGGAAGGCATTCCGCAAGCTGACAGGTTGGTCAAGCTCAATCAAATTGCCATCCAACAAATGAAAGTGTTGGAGGAAGCAAATAACAGGAATTTGTTGAAATAACCGGATGAAAGTTGTTTGAACGAACGGATATGGAGCCATCTTCATTAAAGGAAAAAACCGCCAAGGGATTGTTTTGGGGAGGCGTCAGCAACGGAATCCAGCAGTTGTTGAACCTCCTTTTCGGCATCTTCCTGGCGCGCTTGCTGAGTTCGGAAGACTACGGCATGGTGGCGGTGCTCTCCATCTTCTCCTTGCTGGCCAATTCCTTGCAGGAGAGTGGCTTTACGGCTGCGTTGGTGAACAAGAAGGACATCTCCGCCCGCGATTACAATGCCGTCTTCTGGTTTAATGTCGGTTTCGGGGCTTGCCTTTACCTTTTGTTGTTCTTTGCTTCTCCGCTGATAGCCCGTTTCTATGGGAATCCCGAACTGGTTCCTTTGGCTCGTTATTCTTTCCTGGGCTTCCTTATTTCCAGCAGCGGCATTGCCCATAATGCTTATTTGTTCAGGCATCTGATGACGCGGCAGAAAGCCATGTCTTCCGTGTTCGCCTTGTTCGTGTCGGGGTGTACGGGGGTGGCGTTGGCTTATGGGGGCTTTGCTTACTGGGGCATTGCCACGCAGACCTTGGTCTATATCGGGGTACAAACGGCTTGTTATTGGTATTTCTCGCCCTGGCGGCCTACTTTCTCCATTGACTTTTCGCCTTTGCGGCCGATGTTCGGCTTTAGTTTCAAGCTGCTGCTGACCAACATCTTCAACCATGTGAACAATAATCTGCTGAATGTCGTCCTGGGCAGACTGTATTCCGCGCGCGAGGTCGGCTTTTATAGCCAGGGCTGCAAGTGGAGCGGCATGGGGCAGATGTGCATCCTGGGCATGGTGAACGGTGTGGCCCAGCCCGTGTTGGCCGGCGTGTCCGGCGACCTGGACCGCCAGCGGCGGGTTTTCCGCAAGTTGTTGCGTTTCGTGGCTTTCGTGTCTTTCCCGGCTTTGCTGGGGCTGGCCCTGGTCGCTCAGGAACTGACGGTGATAGCGGTGACGGAGAAGTGGTTGCCGAGTGTCCCCTTCCTGCAGATGATGTGCGTCAGTGGCGCTTTCGTTCCGGTTGTGGGTTTGTACCAGCAGCTTGTCATCAGCCGGGGACGGTCGGATGTGTTCATGTGGAATATCATTGCGACAGGGCTGTTGCTGCTGGCGGCGGTTTTCGTGGTGCATCCTTGGGGCATCGAAGCCATCGTCTGGGCTTATGTGGCGGTAAACATCGCTTGGCTGCCGGTGTGGCATTGGTTGGCATGGCATGGCATGGGCTTCCGCTTCTGGCAGGCTTTGTGGGACATGGCTCCTTATGCGCTGATAGCTGCGGGGGTGATGATTGCCACGCATTTCCTGACGGCCTCCATCGGTAATGTCTACGGGCGGTTGCTGGGCAAGATAGCTGTGGCCGTCCTTCTTTACATGGGGCTTATGTGGGCCTTGGGAGCGGCGACTTTCCGCGATGCCCTGAATTATCTTCGGAAGAAAAATATCGAATAACTTTCAGTGTCCCCATGAAACTTCTGGCTATTACGACCCTTTATTATCCGGCTCCCGAGGTGGCTGCCAATATCTCCACCTATGCACTTGAAGTGGACGCGCTGTTCTTGTGGGACAACACGCCGGGCGGTTCGGCCTTGGCTTTGGACCCGGAAACCGGGCAAAAGGTTGTCCGTTGGCGGCGGGGCGGGAATGTCGGCATAGGGCAAGCCTTGAATGAGGCAGCCCGCCTGTTCCTTGCGGGCGGGTTCACCCATTTGCTGGTGATGGACCAGGACAGCGCCTTCGCCTCCGGTTCTTTCTGTGCTTATAAGAAGTGCATAGCAGCCCGGGCGGAAAGCTGCCCCGTGGTCTATGTCCCCCGGGTGAACCGCCCGGCGGAGGATGTCCCTGCCGTCCGGACAAATAGCTTCATCCTTTCGGGCAGTGTGTTTCCCCGGCAGACCCTTGACAGGGTGGGTTTGTTCGAAGAGCGTTTTGTGATAGATGCCATTGACGTGGAATATGGATACCGCTTGCGCCGGTCGGGCGGGAGCATCGTGCAGGTGGCGCAAGGCAGCCTCCGCCACAAGTTAGGCTATCCGTTGTCGCGGCGTTTTCTGTGGTGGCGTCCTGTTTCGCTCAATTATTCGCCCCTGCGTGTCTATTATATTGCCCGCAATTTCCTTTGCCTGCAACGCGCGTATCCCGATTGCATCGACCGCCGCCTGGTCCGCCAGTTGGTGTGGAAGCGCCCGCTGTATATCCTGCTGATGGAGCGGCAGAAGGCGGCGAAGCTGCGCGCCTGGCTGCTGGGCGTCTGCCACGGGCTGGGTGGCCGTCTGGACCGGGACGCTTTCCGTAAATGTTTGAATCCTTGAGAATGTATGGCTGCGATGTGTGACTTGAACGAACGATACAAGCTGTTGAACGACTCTTTCCGTCCGGCGCTTGTCTACCATGTGGGCATCGATGCGGGCTTCTTTGCCGAATACAACACGATGCTCCATGCCCTGCTCTATTGCCTGCAACGCCGTTGGCGCTTTTGCCTCTATGCGGACGATGCCAACTTCGGTTATGCGCGGGGATGGGAAGATTACTTCCTGCCTTTCTGCCCGATGGTGCACGAGCCTTTCCACCGTTTTTACAACCTCTACCGCCTGCCGTCGTGGCGGGATGTCTGCCGGGAGACGTTCCGGTCCCATGACGGGCGTCTGTTCCGCTGGAAGCTGAAGGGCTGTTGGCGGCACGGGGCGGGCAACCTCCTGGCGTGGGGCGCGTATGGCCGCCGGACTTTGCTGAGCCAGCATGTGCGTTTCAGCCCGGACGGGCGTTTCGTGTTCCCGGAGCTTGGGCTTGACGGGGATTACCTGGAGGCCTACCGGGTGGCCGATGCCTTGGCTTGGAGGCTGAATGACGAGGTGTCGCAAGAGTGCCGCCGGCTGGCCGCCGGGTTGAGCTTGCCCCGCTCGTATGTGGGCTGCCAGGTGCGCGGGGGCGATAAGGTGTCCGAGACCGAACTTCTGCCGCCGGAGCACTACGTCTCCCTGTTGCGCCGGGCTGCCCCCGGGCAGGATGTTTTTGTGCTGACCGACGACTACCGCCTGTTCCAACGCCTGCAAAGCCTTGCGCCCGAGGTGCACTGGCATACCCTTTGTTCGCCCGCAGAGCAGGGATACGTGAACCGCGACTTTGCCCGCGCCGGGGCAGAAGCCAAGCGCGCGCAGATGGTCCGCTTCCTGGCTTCCATCGAAATCCTGAAGGGCGCTTCGCTCTTTGTGGGCAGCGTCACGCCCGGCCCCAGCCTCTACCTTTCCAAGCTGTTGTATCCGCGCATTTGCCCGGCCGATTGCCGTCCGGAGGATTTCCCCGCCGTGTGCCGCCTGCCTATTGCGGGGCGCAGCCGTTGGGCGGCGGAATACCTGTCGCGCTGAAGATTTCGGGCGGAAGGGTTTCTTGTTCTTCATTTATGTCTTACCTTTGCACAGGCGAACGCCCCCTGCGTCGCGATTGGACCGATGAAGCAACTTAGGAATTATACTCCCGACGAACTGTCGCGCCTGCACGCCGAGTTGTATGCTCTGCTGGGCGAGGCCGACCGCGTGTGCCGCAAGCACGGCATCCCTTACTTCCTGGTTGGGGGGACGGCCATCGGGGCGTTGTACGACCAGGCCATCTTGCCGTGGGACGACGACGTGGACATCGGCATGACGCGCGACGCCTACGAGCGTTTCTTGCAGGTGGCTCCGGCCGAGTTGGGCAAAGATTATTTCCTTTCGTGGGTTGGAACGGACCCGCATACTCCTTATTATTATGCCAAGCTGAAGAAGAACGGCACGCTTTTCGTCGAGCCGCTCTTCCGCGACGTGCCCATGCACCAGGGCATCTACATCGACATCCTGCCGTTCGACCGGGTGCCGGACAACCGCTTCGTGCACCGGGCGCAGCGGGCGGCGGTCAACTTCCTGAAGTGTTGCCTGATGGGGAAGGAAGCCTGGCTATGGCGTTACTTCGGCCGTTGCCGGACGGACAATCCCAGCCGCCGGGGGCCTTTGCCTTGCCTGCTGAACCGCGTGGCCGACGCGCTCCTCTCCAAGCGGCAGATATACCGCCTGATGCGGGCGGCGCAGACCTTGGCCAACGGTCGGCGCACGCGCTACTTCAGCAACATCGTCACGACTACTGACTATATCGCCGAGGACGACGTGCGCGACCTGCGCCGGGTGCCTTTCGGCCCTCTCTCCGTCACGGCCCCGGCGCGGCTGGAAGCCTTCTTGCGCCACAATTATCCTTCTTTGCACCGCTACGACGAGCACGAGCAGCAGCGCGTGGCTGGGCATTGTCCCGAGGTTCTGTCCTTCGGCCCTGATTCTTCCCTTAAAACTTCGCAGATATGAAACCCGCATTGGTAGACGTTTCCGTCCTGATTCTGTTCTTCAACCGCCCCAAGCAGTTGGCGGAGGTGTTCAAACAAGTGAAGCTGGCGCGCCCGGCCCGGCTTTACCTCTATCAAGACGGGCCGCGCGGCCCGCAAGACCTGCCCGGCATCGAGGCGTGCCGCCGCGTGGTGGACGACGTGGACTGGGAGTGCGACGTGCGCCGCAACTACCAGGAGCGCAACTACGGCTGCGACCCCTCGGAATACCTGGCGCAGAAGTGGGCTTTCAGCCTGTCGGACAAGTGCATCGTGCTCGAAGACGACGACGTGCCGGTAGTGTCCTTCTTCCGCTTCTGCAAAGAACTGCTGGATAAGTACGAGCACGACACCCGCGTCAGCATGATTGCCGGCTTCAACAACGAAGAGGTTACCCCCGGCGTGTCGTCCGACTACTTCTTCGCCACGACCTTCTCCATTTGGGGCTGGGCCAGTTGGCGGCGAGTCGTCGACACGTGGGACGAACACTATTCTTTCCTGGACGATGCCGAAACCATGCGCTCGTTGCGCGGACTGGTGGACGCCCGCCGCTACCGCAAGGATTTCCTCTACATGTGCCGCCGCCACCGCGAGAACGGCAAGGCATACTACGAGACCATCTTCCAGGCAGCCATCTACCTGCAGTCCGGCCTGTGCATCGTGCCCACGCGCAACATGGTCAGCAACCTGGGGGCCGTGGCCGACTCCACCCACTTTGCCGGTTCCGTCCACACGATGGCCAGGGGCTACCGGCGCATATTCACGATGGGGCGGCATGACGTGCAGTTCCCCCTCCGCCACCCCCGCTACGTCATTGAGAACACGGCCTACAAGGACAGCGTCTACCGCATCATGGGTTGGCGCCACCCGTGGATAAAAGTGGCGCGTTCGCTGGAAGAACTGCTGCTGAACCTGCGCTACGGCAATTTCAAGCTGATAGCCCGCGCCGTGGCCAACCGCTGGAAGAAGTGGCTGCGCCTGGACCGCCATTTGTAGCCTTCTTCGCCGTACTTGAGGCAAATGAACGCCGTACTTGAGGCAAATGAACGCCGCACTCGGGACAAATGAACGCCGCACTCGGGACAACCGCCTTCCGCACTCCCCCGGACTCCGTTTCGGACGATTTCATGTTTTTTCCTCTAATATTTTGCAGTCGAACAGATTATTACTATCTTTGCAGCCGAATGGATGATAGGGGAGGGGCGATGAAGCTCCTCTTTTTTGTTCCTAATGCTTAAGTTATCTATGGTAGAAAAGAAAACTGTTTGCCAAATCGTTGACGAATGGCTGGAGGGGAAGGACTATTTCCTGGTGGAAGTGGCCATCGGCCCCGACAACAAAATCGTGGTGGAAATCGACCACAAAGAGGGAGTTTGGATTGAAGACTGCGTGGACCTGAGCCGCTACATCGAGTCGCGCCTGAACCGCGATCAGGAGGACTACGAACTGGAAGTCGGTTCGGCGGGCATCGGGCAACCCTTCAAGGTGCTGCAACAATACCTTATCCACGTGGGCGAGGAAGTGGAAGTACTGACCAAAGACGGCCGCAAGCTGCACGGGGTGCTGAAAGACGCCGATGCCGAACGCTTCACGCTGACCGTCCAAAAGAAAGTGAAAGAAGAAGGAGCCAAACGCCCCAAAATGGTGGACGAAGACCTCCCCTTCTCCTACGACGATGTTAAATATACTAAATACGTAATCAGCTTTAAATAAAAACTATGGCCAAGAAAGAAGAAACAATCAGCCTGATAGATACCTTCGCCGAGTTCAAGGAATTGAAGAACATCGACCGCGCCATCATGGTGAGCGTGCTGGAAGACTCCTTCCGCAGCGTCATCGCCAAGATGTTCGGCACCGACGAAAATTACGACGTCATCGTCAATCCCGACAAGGGCGACCTGGAAATCTGGCGCAACCGCGAGGTCGTGGCCGATGAAGACCTGACCAACCCCAACTTGCAAATCCCCCTGAGCGAGGCGCAGAAAATCGACGCCTCCTACGAGGTGGGCGAGGAAGTGACCGACGAAGTCAACTTCGCCAGCTTCGGACGCCGCGCCATCCTCAACCTGCGCCAGACGCTTGCCTCCAAAATACTGGAACTGGAGAAAGACAGCCTCTACAACAAGTACATCGACAAGGTGGGCACCATCGTCAGCGCGGAGGTTTACCAGATATGGAAGAAGGAAATGCTCCTCATGGACGACGAGCAGAACGAACTCCTCCTGCCCAAGAGCGAGCAGATTCCCACCGACTTCTACCACAAGGGCGAGACCGTGCGCGCCGTGGTGGACCGCGTGGAGAACAAGAACAACAACCCGAAGATTATCCTGAGCCGCACGTCGCCCGTCTTCCTGCAAAGGCTGTTCGAACTGGAAGTGCCCGAAATCAACGACGGGCTCATCACCATCAAGCGCATTGCCCGCATCCCCGGCGAACGCGCCAAGATTGCCGTCGAAAGCTATGACGACCGCATCGACCCCGTGGGAGCCTGCGTCGGCGTCAAGGGAAGCCGCATCCACGGCATCGTCCGCGAACTGCGCAACGAGAACATCGACGTCATCAACTTTACGAACAACACCCAACTCTTCATACAACGCGCGCTCAGCCCCGCACGCATCTCTTCCATCCGCATCAACGAAGAAGAGCACAAGGCCGAAGTCTTCCTCAAACCCGAAGAAGTCTCCCTGGCCATCGGCAAGGGCGGGCTCAACATCAAGCTCGCCAGTATGCTCACAGGCTACACCATCGACGTCTTCCGCGAAGTCGACAACAGCATGCCGCAGGAAGATGAAGACATCTACCTCGACGAGTTCCGCGACGAAATAGAAGGATGGGTCATCGACGCCATCAAGGGGCTCGGCATCGAAACGGCCAAGGCCGTACTGAACGCGCCGCGCGAGATGCTTATCGAGCAGGCCGACCTGGAAGAAGAGACCGTCGACGAGGTCATCCGCGTACTGAAGAAAGAATTTGAAGAAGAGTAAGAGAACGTGCTCGTCTGTGGCACACAAGGCACATCGAAACATTAAAGACAATATATGACAATAAGGTTAAATAAAGTAACGAGAGACTTGAACGTAGGAATCACGACTGCCGTCGAGTTCCTGCAAAGGAAGGGGTTTACCGTCGAGGCAAACCCCAATACGAAGATTACGGACGAGCAGTTCGAGATGCTCAAGAAAGAGTTCAGCACAGATAAGGATCTTAAAATAAAATCAGAACGCATCAGCCTGGAAAGGCAGAACTTCAAAGAACGCACCAAGGCCGCACGGGGCAATGAAAATGCGCCGCACGACAGGGAACGGGCGGAAGAAATCAAAACCGTGCTCCCCGAAGACAAGTTGCCGAAGTTCAAACCCGTAGGGAAAATTGACTTGGACAGCCTGAACCGTCCCAAGCACACGGCTTCCGCGCCTGCGGAGGTGCCCGCGAAGCCCGAACCCGAACCGGCGGACAAACCCGCGCCGCAACCGGTACCGGAACCCGCGCCGGCCGTCGTGCCCGAACCGCAGCCTGAACCCGTGGCCGACGAGCCGCAACCCGCCGCCCCGCAACCCGAGGCTCCGGCCGCACCCGCCGTGGCCGACGAACCCGCACCGGCTCCCGCAGCCGAAGAAGAGGAAACGCCCGCCAGCCCGTCCGCCGATGAACCTGCCGATGAACCTGCGCCTGCATCCCAAGGCGAGGAAGTCTTCAAGATTCACCACGAAGGCCTGGGCACCAAGATAAACATCATCGGCCAGATTGACCTGGCTGCCCTGAACCAGTCCACCCGTCCGCGCAAGAAATCGAAAGAAGAAAAACGCCGCGAACGCGAGGAGAAGGAGAAGCAGCGCCAGGACCAGCGCAAGCAGATGAAGGAAGCCATCATCAAGGAAATACGCCGCGATGACTCCAAGCCGGGGAAAGACGCCAAAGACGCCGACGGCAACAGCAAGAAGAAGCGCGCCCGCATTAACAAGGAAAAAGTAGATATAAATAATGTGTCCGCCTTCCCCTCCAAAGGCAGCGACGCTTCCGCCAAGAGCGGCAAGAAGAACAAAGACCGCTTCAAGAAGCCTGTCATCAAGCAGGAGGTGAGCGAGGAAGACGTGGCCAAGCAGGTGAAGGAAACCTTGGCACGCCTCACCGCGAAGGGAAAGAACAAGGCCGCGAAGTACCGCAAGGAGAAACGTGAACTGGACGCCGAACGCCGCCAGGAACTGGAAAGCCAGGAACAGGCCGAAAGCAAGGTGCTGAAGCTGACGGAGTTCGTGACGGCCAACGAACTGGCCAGCATGATGAACGTGCCCGTGACGCAGGTCATCGGTACCTGCATGAGCGTGGGCATCATGGTATCCATCAACCAGCGCCTGGACGCGGAGACCATCAACCTGGTGGCCGAAGAGTTTGGCTTCAAGACGGAATACATCAGCGCCGAGGTGGCACAGGCCATCGTCGAGGAAGCTGATGCCGAGGAAGACCTGCAACCCCGCGCGCCTATCGTAACGGTGATGGGACACGTAGACCACGGTAAGACATCCTTGCTGGATTACATCCGCAAGTCCAACGTCATTGCGGGCGAGGCAGGCGGCATCACGCAGCACATCGGCGCCTACCACGTGACGCTGGAAGACGGTCGCAAGATTACCTTCCTCGACACGCCGGGCCACGAAGCCTTCACCGCCATGCGTGCCCGTGGCGCCAAGGTGACGGACGTGGTTATCGTCATCGTGGCAGCCGACGACAACGTCATGCCGCAGACCAAGGAGGCCATCAACCATGCCATGGCCGCAGGCGTGCCCATCGTATTTGCCATCAACAAGATAGACAAGCCGGCCGCCAACCCGGACAAAATCAAGGAAGAGCTGGCCAACATGAACTACCTCATCGAGGAGTGGGGCGGCAAGTACCAGTCGCAGGACATCTCCGCCAAGAAGGGCATCGGCGTCAACGAACTGCTGGAGAAGGTGTTGCTGGAGGCCGAGATGCTCGACCTGAAGGCCAACCCCAACCGCCGCGCCACGGGTTCCATCATCGAGTCGTCGCTTGACAAGGGTCGCGGCTACGTGGCCACGGTGCTCGTATCCAACGGTACGCTCCGGGTGGGCGACATCGTATTGGCAGGCACGCACTACGGCAAGGTGAAGGCCATGTTCAACGAGCGCAACCAGCGCATGAAGGAGGCCGGACCGTCCGAACCCGCCCTCATCCTGGGCCTGAACGGTGCGCCCGCCGCCGGTGACACCTTCCACGTCATCGAGACGGAGCAGGAGGCACGCGAGATTGCAAATAAACGCGAACAACTGCAACGCGAACAGGGCCTGCGCACACAGAAGATGCTGACGCTGGACGAAGTGGGACGCCGACTGGCCCTGGGCGACTTCCACGAACTGAACATCATCGTCAAGGGCGACGTGGACGGTTCGGTGGAGGCGTTGAGCGACTCGCTCATCAAGCTGTCTACGGAGCAGATACAGGTGAACGTCATCCACAAGGGCGTAGGACAGATTTCGGAGTCCGACGTATCGCTGGCCGCCGCATCCGACGCCATCATCGTGGGCTTCCAGGTACGTCCGTCGGGTGGCGCCGCCAAGCTGGCCGAGCAGGAAGGCGTAGACATCCGCAAGTACTCCATCATCTACGACGCCATCGAGGAGGTGAAGGCCGCCATGGAGGGTATGCTTGCCCCGACGCTGAAGGAGCAGGTGACCGCCACCATCGAGGTGCGCGAGGTGTTCAACATCAGCAAGGTGGGACAGGTGGCCGGCGCCATGGTGAAGACGGGCAAGGTGAAACGCACCGACAAGGCACGCCTCATCCGCGACGGCATCGTGGTCTACACCGGCGCCATCAATGCCCTGAAGCGCTTCAAGGACGACGTGAAGGAAGTCGGCACCAACTTCGAGTGCGGCATCAGCCTGACCAACTGCAACGACATCAAGGTGGGCGACGTCATCGAGACCTACGAAGAGGTGGAGGTGAAGCAGACGCTGTAAAGGTATGCAAACAAGAGGATGTGTCAAAATGAGTTTTGACTATCGTTTTGCTCTGTCATCCTGAACGAAGTGAAGGATCTCCCGCTTGTTTATGCTTTTAGGAGATTCTTCGCTTGCGCTCAGAATGACAGAATGATAACTGTTCTGCATTTCGACACATTCTCTTGGAATAACGTGAAGCCAAATCTATATAAAGGAGGACTGACCCATGACAACCATGAACCTGAATGCGGAACTCTTCCGCGAGTTAAGTTACATTGCAGACAATGAAAGCAGCATGAAGAAACTGCTGGCGTTTGTCAAGAAGCTGGTGGCGCAGCAAAGCAAGACTGCTGCCGCTCCGACTTCTTATGTCGTGTCCGAAGAAACGGTGCCCTACCACCGCCTGACCCGCGAGGAGCAGATTGCCGAGGTGAACGAGATGTGCGAGGAAATCAAGCAGATACGGGCTGGGAAGCTGGAGGGACAAACGTGGGAGGACTTCAAACATGAACTACACGGTTAAGCTGTACGACACGTTTAAGAAGCAGTTCAAGCGGCTGTACAAGCGGTATCGGTCGCTGGAGGCTGATACTGACTTGTTGGTTGAAAGCCTCTTGCAGAATCCTTATCAAGGTGCCGACCTCGGCCGTGGCCTCCGCAAAGTCCGCATGACCATCTCCGCCAAAGGCAAGGGCAAGAGCGGCGGAGCCAGGGTCATCACCCTCATACTGGCTTATAGCGAGGAGGAAGCGGAGATAGGCCTGCTCTACATCTACGACAAGTCCGAGCGCGAGTCGCTTACCGACAGCGAATTGATGGAACTGTTGCGCCGCAACGATATTATATAACCCCTCCCATGTCCCCCCTCGACACCATCATCCTCGTCATCCTGGGCCTGGGCGTCCTGCTGGGCCTCATCAAAGGCGCGCTGAAGCAACTGGCGGGGCTGCTGGGCTTGGTCGTGGGGCTGCTGGCCGCCAAAGCGCTCTATACCAACGTGGCGCAGGAAGTGTTCAGCCGCGTGACGGACAACATGACCGTGGCGCAGGTGCTGGCGTTCGCGGCCATCTGGGTGGCCATACCGCTGCTGTTCTGGGTCGTGGCCAGCCTGCTGACCAAGGCGATGGCCGCTGTCTGCCTGGGCTGGGTGAACCGGCTGCTGGGCGGCGTGCTGGGCGGCGTGGTGCATGCCCTGCTGGTGAGCTTGGCAATATGCGTGCTGGAGGCGGTGGATACAAAGGACGACCTCATCAGCAAGAAACAGAAGCAGGAGTCCGTCCTCTATTACCGCATGGAGCCGCTGGCCGGCCTGTTCTTCCCTGCCGCCAAGACGATTACGGAGCAGATTTATGACGGGATAAACGAGGCGGCGGAGCGCATCTGACCGCATGACAATATTCCGCAGACATACAGAAAGGGAAGCGCCCGTCCGCGCTTCCCTTTCCGCGTTTCTGTGTCCGGGGGGAGAGGGTCAGCCCAGCGTGCCTTCGCCGCTGCCCTGCCCGGAGTCGTCCCCGTCGTCGTCCGGCATGAGGTCGGCGTCGTCGCCCTGCCACTTGCTGAAGGAGAGGTTGTCCACCAGGGCGCGGGTGTAGCCGCCGCCCATGTTGCGCTCGCGTTCGGGGGTGAACTGCACGCGCACGCCGGTGATTTGCTGGGCGTTGACCTCTTCCTCGGTGTCCACGCCCTTGCCGGTGGCCTGGCAGGTGAAGCGGAACCACCCGAAGCCTTCGAGGTGCACGGGGCGGCCGTCGCGCAGGTAGTCCGTCATGATGGGCACCATGGTGCGGATGACATTATGCACGTCGCCCGGCGACATGCTCGACTCGCGCGCCACGCGCTCGGCCAGCTCCTGCGTCTCGACGGGGTCGTTCACCGTGACGAGCACGGGATACCACTTCTTTGTCAACTTCTGATACATCGATTTGAAAAACAACATACGCTATCTGGTATTAGCCTCCTCGCGCCTCTGCGCCCCGGTTTTGCCGAGGGTGACCCTCGAGGTGGTCGAGGGTGACCCTAAAGGGTGTCGAGGGTGACCCTCGACCCTCCCGAGGGTGACCCTCGGCTCCGGGCCTTGCTGCGGACGGGTGCGGACAGGCAGAGGTTGTAAGGAGTTTTCCCGGCACCGTCTCCCGCCGGGAAGTGGGAGTTTATCGTTGTCCGTGTCTCTTTATTCTTTCTTCACCATGACGGGCGGGGTGTCCGCGTCGCTGGTCTGCCACATCCAGCCGAAGTCGTCGGGGAGGGCGGCGTTCATGGCTGCGGCGGCCGTCTGCCAGTCACTGGTTTTCTCGGCTTCAGAAGAGGTGGAGCCAGAGTTACTTCCAATACCGTTGGCGGAAGCTCCGCTCCAATAGCAGGCTATGATGGCACCCATGTTCGTACTCGCTATGGCTCCTGCATTGGCTACGGTAGCTGTAGCTGTCCCTGTCGCATAGCAGGATAGGATGGTTCCACTATTCAGGCCTGCTATTCCTCCGATATCAAGTATTCCGTTAACCGTTGCCGAGGAGGAGCAAGCCCGGACCGTACCTAGGCTACTTATCATTCCGACTACGCCCCCTGCATAAGAATCTCCCGTGACCGTGCCGCCCACCACATGGCAGTTTTCAATATTACCGGTTACAACTTTGCCTGCAATCATTCCGATATTGTTGTCGCTGCTGCTGAGCGATGCGTCTTGTATCGTCAGGTTCTTGACGGTGCCGTAAACATTTTCAAACAGTCCGCCTGATATCTGGCTGATGGTGTGCCCCGCGCCGTCGAAGGTGCCGCGATAGCTTGTACTGATTGTTGTCCAGCTTTGCCCGGCCATGTCGATGTCGGCGGCCAGGATGCAGTTGGTATAGCCGTCGCTTTCTGCTGCTGCGGCCCATGCCTGCAGCCCCTTGGCGGTGTAGACGGTGTAGGTGTTGGTGGCCTCGTCGTAGGTATGGGTGAGGGGTTCGGCCTCGCCGCTGATGGCCGGGGTCGTATTGTCCCAGTTGCCGATGGCGACATTCTCCATGCCGAGGCCGGTCTTGTTGACGGTGATGGTGTAGGTATATTGGTAGCCTGCTTTCAGGGTGATGGCCTCGTCGGGCTTGTAGGAGTAGACGGTGCCTGTGGCGAGGGTCACTCGGATGAAAGGTTCGTTGGCCGCTATCTGCTGTTCGGGCAGCAGGGCGGTGGTGTTCTGGTAGGGCGTGACGGTGGTGCTCTCGGTATCGCCGGTGGATACGCCTATGAGGGCAACGGTGGCGCCGGCCAGTTCATCGGCCGTCATGCCGTGGTCGGTGCCGGGCAGCAGGGTTACGGTCACCTTGGCCGTGCGGTGGGTGAACTGGAGGTCGTGGCTGCCGCCAAACTGCACCGTGCCCGTGGCGCTGATGTAGTCGCTCTGCTGGTAGTTGTTTCCTTCGCTTTGGTCGGCCTGCACTACCACCTGGGGCATGACGTCGCCGGTGGGCCACCAGGCGGTGACTTCTATCGGGGCAGTATTTTGCCAGTAGAAAGGATTGTCGGAGGTGAGGGTGGCGGTGGCGTAGGGGTCTTCGGATTGGACGTCGTAGGCCTTCACTTCGCCGCCTACTTCTACGGATACTTGGTCGACGCCCTGCCAGTTGTTGTCTGTCGTGGCCTTGGTCTCCACGCTGAGGGCGATGCCTGCGGCGGTGAAGGTCATGGGGTGCTCGCCGGGGGGCAGGGGTTGGCCTGCGGGGGTGTCGTCGCCCGTGCAGGCTACGAAGGAGAGGACGGCGAGGAGGGGTAGTAAGTTAAACTTTCTTAAAAATGGGGGGGGTAAAATCCGGCCCCGGGTTGTGGGTGTTGTCATACGTTTCATTGTATATCATTTAATCGTTATATTTTTGCATAAAGTTTCAACATCAGAGTGTGGAATAAGACAGATGTTTCATTAGTCATAAAGACCGTAAG
>CASEKR010000072.1 GCA_949288585.1 uncultured Bacteroides sp.
AACTGGGGAGGGGATCTTTTTTTATATATAATATTCTCTCTATTCTTGGTTTTTATCTGTCATATCAACGCCTGTCTTTCCTTTTTGCTTATAAGATGACGTTTTATTGAATAAAAAAGTTATGGTTTTATTTGTGAGATGGGAAATAATCTATAACTTTGCGGCGTTAATAACAAATAGTAAGATGAACCAGAACTTTACATATATTCTATTGTGTGGTATTATTATTCTGCTATCCAAATGTAGTGGAAGTGAGTGCTGTGCATGAATATATGTAAAATGAATGATGGATATATGAAGGCCTTTCTCACTTCCTGGTGCGAAAGGCTTTTTTGTTGGATACAAACTATAAATACAGATAAAAGCAATGAGCGACAGATTATTCATCTTTGACACGACACTCCGGGATGGCGAACAGGTGCCCGGGTGTCAGTTGAATACGGTAGAGAAGATTCAAGTGGCCAAGCAGTTGGAGTTGCTGGGCGTGGACGTCATCGAGGCGGGGTTTCCCATATCCAGTCCAGGCGACTTCAACTCGGTGATTGAGATATCCAAGGCGGTGACGTGGCCCACGATATGTGCCCTGACGCGCGCCGTGCAGAAGGACATCGACGTGGCGGCGGACGCCTTGAAGTACGCCAAGCACAAGCGCATCCACACGGGCATCGGCACGAGCGACGAGCACATCAAGTATAAGTTCAACAGTAACCGTGAGGAAATCATAGAGCGCGCGGTGGCTGCCGTGAAGTATGCAAAGAGATATGTGGACGACGTGGAGTTCTACGCCGAAGACGCCGGACGCACGGACAACGAGTACTTGGCCCGCGTCATCGAGGCGGTCATCAAGGCGGGGGCCACGGTGGTGAACATCCCGGACACGACGGGCTACTGCCTCCCCTCGGAGTATGGCGCGAAGATTAAGTACCTGATGGAGCACGTGGACGGCATCCACAACGCCGTCATCTCCACGCATTGCCACAACGACCTGGGCATGGCCACGGCCAACACCATGGCGGGCGTGCTGAACGGCGCGCGGCAGGTGGAGGTCACCATCAACGGCATAGGCGAGCGGGCAGGCAACACGTCGCTCGAAGAGGTGGCCATGATTATCAAGTGCCACAAGGACATCGACATCGAGACCAACATCAACACGCAGAAGATTTACCCCACGAGCCGCATGGTGTCCAGCCTGATGAACATGCCCGTGCAGCCCAACAAGGCCATCGTGGGGCGGAACGCCTTCGCCCACAGCAGCGGCATCCACCAGGACGGCGTGCTGAAGAACGTGCAGACTTACGAGATAATCGACCCGCACGATGTGGGCATCGACGACAACAGCATCGTCCTCACCGCCCGCTCCGGTCGTGCCGCCCTGAAGAACCGCCTGCACATCCTCGGCGTCAACCTCGACCAGGAGAAGCTGGACAAGGTATATGAGGACTTCCTGAAACTGGCCGACAAGAAGAAGGACATCAACGACGACGACATCCTCGTCCTGGCAGGCGCCGACCGCACCCAGAACCACCGCATCAAGCTGGACTACCTGCAAGTGACCAGCGGCGTAGGCGTGCACTCCGTGGCAAGCCTGGGGCTGGACATCAGCGGCGAGAAGTTCGAAGCCTGCGCCTCGGGCAACGGCCCCGTGGACGCCGCCATCAAGGCGCTGAAGAAGATCATCGACCGCCAGATGGTGCTGAAAGAGTTCACCATCCAGGCCATCAGCAAGGGCAGCGACGACATGGGCAAGGTGCACATGCAGGTGGAGTACGACAACCGCATCTACTACGGATTCGGCGCCAACACGGACATCATCGCCGCCTCCGTCGAGGCGTACATCGACTGCATCAACAAGTTTAAGCTGGACTGACCCTAAGAGCCCGATTTGTCGAGGGTTACCCTCGACATCCTTTAGGGTCACCCTCGACACCCTCCAGGGTCACCCTCGGCATCCTCGAGGGTCACCCTCGACAAAATCAAACAAAAACGTACAAAATAATAGGATAAACAGATGAATACACTATTCGACAAAATCTGGGATGCCCACGTGGTGCAGCAGGTGGAGGACGGCCCTACCGAGCTTTACATCGACCGTCTCTACTGCCACGAGGTGACCAGTCCGCAGGCCTTCGAGGGTATGCGGCAGCGCGGGTTGAAATGCTTCCGCCCAGACCATATCTATTGTATGCCAGACCATAACACGCCGACGCACGACCAGGACAAGCCGATTGCCGACTCTGTGTCGCGCGCTCAAGTCGATACGTTGGCCAAAAATGCCAAGGATTTCGGCCTGACGCATTTCGGCATGATGGATTCCCGGAACGGCATCATCCACGTGGTGGGTCCGGAACGGGGGCTGACGCTGCCGGGCATGACCATCGTCTGCGGCGATTCGCATACCTCGACGCACGGGGCTATGGGGGCCGTGGCCTTCGGCATCGGCACCAGCGAGGTGGAGATGGTGCTCGCCTCGCAATGCATCCTCCAGACGCGCCCCAAGACCATGCGCATCACCGTGGACGGCCGTCTGGGCAAGGGCGTCACCGCCAAAGACCTCGCCCTCTACATGATGATGAAGATGACCACCAGCGGCGCCACGGGTTACTTCGTGGAGTATGCGGGCGAGGCCGTGCGCAGCCTCACGATGGAAGGCCGGCTCACCCTCTGCAACCTCTCCATCGAGATGGGCGCGCGCGGCGGCATGGTGGCTCCGGACGACGTGACCTTTGAATATATTAAAGGCAGGGATTATGCCCCGAAAGGCGAGGCGTGGGACAAGGTATTGGCTTACTGGCGCACGTTGAAGAGCGACGACGATGCCGTCTTCGACAAGGAAGTGCGCTTCGACGCGAAGGATATCGAGCCGATGATTACCTACGGCACCAACCCCGGCATGGGCACGGGCATCACGCAATCCATTCCTACCTTGGACGGCATGGGCGAGGCGGCGCAGGCTTCCTTCCTGAAGTCGATGGACTACATGGGCTTCCGTCCGGGCGAACCTTTGCTGGGCAAGAAGATAGACTACGTGTTCCTGGGCGCCTGCACCAACGGCCGCATCGAGGACTTCCGCGCCTTTGCCTCCATCGTCAAGGGACGCCGTAAGGCCGACCACGTGGTTGCCTGGCTCGTCCCCGGCTCGTGGATGGTGCTGGACGAGATTAAGGCCGAGGGTCTGGACAAGGTGCTGGAGGCTGCCGGCTTCGAGATACGTCAGCCCGGCTGCTCCGCCTGCCTGGCCATGAACGACGACAAAGTGCCTGCGGGCAAGTATGCCGTGTCCACCAGCAACCGCAACTTCGAGGGACGCCAAGGCCCCGGCTCGCGTACGCTGCTGGCCAGTCCGCTGACGGCTGCCGCTGCGGCGGTGACGGGAGTGATTACCGACCCGCGCACGTTGTAGCCCCTCTCCATCTCTCCCCCGGGGGGAGAGGGCCGGGCAACCGGAATTTGAGAATAAGACGATACACATATTATATATGAATCACTAAAGACCATTCCCTCCATGGTTAAGTTCCCTCCCTACGGGGGAGGGTTAGGGAGGGGCTCTTATTATGAAACAGAAATTCGACATCATAACCTCCACCTGCGTTCCCCTGCCCCTGGAGAACGTAGACACCGACCAAATCATCCCCGCCCGCTTCCTGAAAGCCACGACGAGGGACGAACGTTTCTTTGGCGACAACCTCTTCCGCGACTGGCGTTACCATCCCGATGGCACGCTGAACACGGACTTTGTGCTGAACAATCCCACGTACAGCGGTTGCATCCTCGTGGCGGGCAAGAACTTCGGTTCGGGCAGCAGCCGCGAACATGCCGCCTGGGCGTTGGCGGGCTATGGCTTCCGCGTGGTCATCTCCAGCTTCTTCGCCGACATCCACAAGCAGAACGAACTGAACAACTTCGTCCTGCCCGTCGTGGTGAGCGAAGGCTTCCTGCAAGAACTCTTCGACACCATCGCCGCCAATCCCAAGGCCGAGGTGCGTGTGGACCTGCTTAACCAGACCGTCACCAACCTTTCCACCGGCCGCAGCGAACGCTTCGATATCAACGCCTACAAGAAGCATTGCCTGATGAACGGGCTGGACGACATCGACTTCCTGGTGGAGAGCAAGGATAAGATAACTGAATACGAAAGGAACCACAGATAAGCACTGATGGTATCTGTCATGTTGAGCGAAGCCCGTAGGGCGTAGTCGAAACATCTCCTGATAAGCATTGCTGTCGTGAGATCCTTCGACTCCACTCCGTTCCGCTCAGGATGACAGATACTATCTGTGTGCCATTAAAAGAAGACGTATGACACACCCCATCATAGAAATCATGGACACCACCCTGCGCGACGGCGAGCAGACCAGCGGCGTGTCCTTCATGCCCCATGAGAAGCTGATGATTGCCCGCCTCCTGCTGGAGGAACTGAAGGTAGACCGCGTGGAGGTGGCATCGGCCCGCGTGTCCGAAGGCGAGTCGCAGGCCGTGCGGATGATATGCGACTGGGCGGCAAGGCGCGACCTCTTGTCCCGCGTTGAAGTTTTGGGTTTCGTGGACGGGCACCAGTCCGTTGACTGGATTCGAGCCACCGGATGCCGCGTCATCAACCTCCTGTGCAAGGGCTCGCTGAAACATTGCCGGTATCAACTGAAGAAGACGCCGGAAGAGCACATCGACGACATACGCCGCGTGCTGGATTATGCCCAAGAACAGGGTATGGAGGTAAACGTCTATCTGGAGGATTGGAGCGGCGGCATGAAGGATTCGCCGGACTATGTGTTCCAACTCATGGACTGCCTCGCCGCCAGCCCCATCCGCCGCTTCATGCTGCCCGACACGCTGGGCATACTGAACCCCTTGCAGGTCATCGAATACATGCGCAAGATGCTGAAGCGGTACCCAGACAAGCACTTCGACTTTCACGCGCACAACGACTACGACCTGGCCGTCTCCAACGTCCTGGCCGCCGTGCTGAGCGGATGCCGGGGCCTGCACACCACCATCAACGGTCTGGGTGAACGCGCCGGTAACGCCCCGCTCGCCTCCGTGCAAGCCATCCTGAAGGACCACTTCGAGGCGGTGACACGCATCGACGAGAGCCGCCTCTATGACGTGAGCCGCGTGGTCGAGTCGTATTCGGGCGTCGTCATTCCGCCCAACAAGCCTATTGTCGGCGACAACGTCTTTACCCAAGTGGCGGGCGTCCATGCCGACGGCGACAACAAGAGCAACCTCTATTGCAACGACCTCCTGCCCGAACGCTTCGGCCGCAAACGCGAGTATGCTCTCGGCAAGACTTCGGGCAAGGCCAACATCCGCAAGAACCTGGAAGACCTGGGCCTGGAACTGGACGAGGAATCCATGCGCAAGGTCACCGAGCGCATCATCGAGCTGGGCGACAAGAAGGAACTGGTGACGCAGGAAGACCTGCCCTACATCGTCTCCGACGTGCTCAAGCACGACGTGCAGGGCGACCGTGTCCGCCTTGTCAGCTACATCGTCAACCTCGCCCATGGGCTGAAGCCAATGGCAACGCTGCGGGTGGAAATCAACGGCACGTCGTACGAAGAAAGCTCGAGCGGCGATGGTCAGTATGATGCCTTTGTCCGCGCGCTGCGCAAGGTCTACAAGGGCACGCTGGGGCGCCGTTTTCCGATGCTGACCAACTACGCCGTCACCATTCCTCCCGGCGGGCGGACGGATGCCTTTGTGCAGACCGTCATCACGTGGCAGTTTGACGACCGTGTATTCCGTACCCGTGGGCTGGACGCCGACCAGACGGAAGCTGCCATCAAGGCCACGATGAAGATGCTGAACCTCATTGAGGGGGAATTTGATGAGTGAAAATGAATGTCCGTGATTTGCCAATCCGTTTCACTGCGTGTCACAGTATGGATGTGATGCCGTTATAGTACGGGGTGATACCGTTCCAATGCCGATGGAACCGAGTTCCAACGTCGGTGGAACCGAGTTCCAACGCCGATGGAACCAAGTTCCAACGCCGATGGAACCGCGCTTGGGTACGGATGCAATGGGCATGAATGGCAAGATAAGGCGTTGCGGGTGTTCCTATTTTTAATAAATAACCCTGCGGGAATTAAAAAAACAGAATGAGATGAAGAAAATCAGGCTGAAGCCTTGGATGGAATATGTCCTTGTGTTTATTTTGTTGCTCGGCATGAAGGCTACCTTCGGCCGTTTATTCCCGTCGGACGATCCGGAAGGAGGTAACTTGTTGGTAAACGGAGTCTTTGCCCTTCTGCTTACTGCTGGTTATGTTGTGGCCGACCGCCGCTTGCGCAAAAACCGTAAATATAAAGAAGAAGTACAACGAAGATTAAAAAACGAATAACTATGGAACTGAAAATTGCCGTATTGGCCGGTGACGGAATCGGCCCTGAGATTTCCGCCGTAGGCGTGGATGTGTTGACCGCCGTATGCGAGAAATTCGGACACAAAGTCCGTTATGAATATGCCATCTGCGGAGCGGATGCCATCGACAAGGTGGGCGACCCCTTCCCCGAATCCACCTTTGAGACTTGCAAGAATTGCGATGCCGTTCTCTTCTCCGCCGTGGGCGACCCGAAGTATGACAACGACCCCACCGCCAAGGTGCGCCCTGAACAAGGCCTGTTGGCGATGCGGAAGAAACTGGGACTCTACGCCAACATCCGCCCCGTGCAGACGTTCAAGTGCCTGCTCCACAAAAGTCCCCTGCGTGCGGACCTCGTGGAGGGGGCTGACTTCCTGTGCATCCGCGAACTGACGGGCGGCATGTACTTTGGCGAGAAATATCAGGACAATGACAAGGCTTGGGACACCAACTACTATACCCGCCCGGAGATTGAGCGCATCCTGCGCGTGGCCTTCGACTACGCCCGCCGTCGCAGGAAACACGTGACGGTGGTGGACAAGGCCAACGTTCTCGCCTCGTCGCGCCTTTGGCGGCAGATTGCCCAGGAGATGGCGCTGCAATATCCTGACATTGTGACTGACTATATGTTCGTGGACAATGCCGCGATGAAGATGATACAGGAGCCCTGCTTCTTCGATGTCATTGTCACGGAGAACACGTTCGGCGACATCCTGACGGACGAAGGCTCGGTCATCAGCGGCTCCATGGGCCTCCTGCCTTCGGCTTCCACGGGAGACAGCACGCCCGTTTTCGAGCCTATCCACGGCTCGTGGCCGCAGGCCAAGGGACAGAACATTGCCAATCCGCTGGCACAGGTGCTGTCCGTGGCGATGCTGCTGGAGCACTTTGACTTGAAGGAGGAAGGCGCATTGGTGCGCCGTGCCGTGGATGCTTCGCTGGACGCCTGTGTCCGCACGCCGGAAATCCAGGTCGAGGGCGGCGCGCACTACGGGACAAAGGAAGTCGGACAGTGGCTTGTGGACTACATCCGTCAGGCTTAATGAAAAAATGAACCCGTATGAACATAGCGAAAAACCTCACCGCCCTTGTCGGCCACACTCCTCTTGTGGAGTTGGGCGGATACAGCGCCCTTTGTGGCCTGTCGCGTCCCCTTGTGGCCAAGGTAGAGTCGTTCAATCCCAGCGGGAGCGTGAAGGCCCGCACGGCCCTCGCCCTCATTGACGATGCCGAGCGGCGCGGCCTGCTCCGTCCCGGTGCGACCCTCATCGAGCCTACCAGCGGGAATACCGGCGTGGGCCTTGCAATGGTGGCTGCCATCCGTGGCTATCACCTGATATTGACGATGCCCGAGACGATGAGCCTTGAGCGGCGCAACCTCCTCCGTGCGCTGGGGGCGGAGATTGTCCTCACGCCCGGCAGCGGGGGGATGGCCGCTTCTATCGCCAAGGCCGACGAATTGCATCGGACCATTCCCGGCTCCTTCATCCCCGGCCAGTTCGACAATCCCGCCAATCCCCGCGTCCACGAACTGACCACCGGGCCTGAAATCTGGCAGGACACGGACGGGAGGATAGATGTGTTCGTGGCGGGTGTCGGCACGGGCGGCACGCTCACCGGCGTGGCCCGTTACCTGAAGGCGCGGAATCCGGCTGTGCGCATCATTGCCGCCGAGCCAGCCTCGTCGCCCGTCCTCGCCGGAGGGAAGGCGGGGCCTCACCGCATCCAAGGCATCGGGGCGAACTTCATCCCCGCCAACTATGATGCCTCCGTGGTGGACGAAGTGCTGCCCGTGCCCGACGACGAGGCTATCCGTACCGCACGCCGGGTGGCCACAGCCGACGGCCTCCTTTGCGGCATCTCGTCCGGGGCCGCCGCCTACGCCGCGCAGTTGGTCGCTCGCCGCCCCGGCATGGAGGGTAAACTCGTCGTGACCCTGCTGCCCGACACCGGCGAGCGTTATCTTTCCACCGAGCTTTTCGCTTTCGATACGTATCCTTTAGATTGACCCATGACGATGAAACGCCCCATCCTTTCCTTGCTCCTGGCGGTGTCCTCCCTGCTGCCCGCTGCCGCGCAGACCTACGAAGAACTCTGCACACGTGCCGAGACCGCCATCCGCCGCGACAGCCTTGCCCAGGCCGAACAGTACATCCGCTCCGCCCTCCGCCTCGACCCCGCCAACGGGCGTAACGCCCTCCTCTTTGCTAACCTCGGATTGGTGCAGCGACGCCAGGGTCGCCTGGGCGAAGCCTTGGAGTCATATACCTATGCGCTGAACATCGCCCCCCGGGCCGTGCCCATTCTCTCCGACAGGGCCGCGCTCTACCTCGAACTGGGCCAGCCCGACAAAGCCCGCATCGACTACTCCCTCGTGCTCGACTTCCAGCCCGACAACCGCGAGGCCCTGCGGATGCGTGCCTACATCTATGCGGAGCAGAAGGACTATCCCGCCGCCCGAGCCGACTACGAACGCCTGCTCAGCCTCTCGCCCCAGGACTTTAACGGTCGCCTGGGCCTGGCCATGCTCTGCCAGAAGGAAGGCAAACTGCCTGAGGCTCTCGCCATCCTCGACGCCCTGGTCGCCGAAAAAGGCGAGGGGACGTCGCTCGTGACAGCCCCCCAACATGCCGTCGTCTACGTGGCCCGGGCCGGCGTGCAGCAGGAAGCGGGCAACCTCCCCATGGCCTTGCTCGACCTCGAAGAGGCCATCCGCCTGGACGCATCCCGCCCGGAAGCCTACCTCATGCGCGGGCAAATCTACCTGTCACAGCACAAGAAAGCGGAAGCGAAGGACGACCTCGAAGAAGCCGTCAGGCGGGGCATTCCCCCGGAAGACGTGGCTCCCCTGCTGGAACTCTGCCGCTGAAGGCTTCTTGTACTCTCGTCCGCATCCGATTGTTAAAGTTTCTTTTCGCCCCCTGCTCAGGGTGCAACGGCGGCCATTCGCCCGTTTCTTCCCTGAAAATAGGGGGTATAAAAGTTGCATAATTAAGAAAAATGTCAGACTTTTGTAAAGTCTAAGAAATGAGGGAAGCCCGCCTTTCCAGTATGAAACAACCCTAACTAAAGAAATCGATGAGTGATTTAGAAAACAATGTGCAGGGGCAGGTGGTCAAGAAACGCCCCTACAACCTGCGCGAAAGAAAAAACAAAGACGCTGCCTACCGGTCGTTGATTCGGCCCGAACTGGCAGACGAGTTGTATGACAAGATTCTGAACATAGTTGTTGTTCAGAAGAAGTACAGAGATCCCAACTATTCGGCCAAGGATTTGGCCAAGGATTTGCAGACCAACACCCGTTACCTTTCCGCCGTGGTCAATTCACGTTTCGGCATGAACTACTCGTGCCTGCTGAACGAATACCGCGTGAAGGAAGCCATGCACCTGCTGACAGACAAGCGTTATGCCGAAAAAAATGTCGAGGAAATCAGCACGATGGTGGGCTTTGCCAACCGGCAGTCATTCTACGCCGCCTTCTATAAAAACGTGGGCGAGACGCCCAACGGATACCGCAAGCGGCATGCAGAACGGAAAAAATGAGCTTGTCCGGGTGACAGCATAGGGGAAGGAATATTCCGGGACGGCCAAGCCCCGGGATACTCCTTTCTATTTTTTTAGAAGACATCCCGACATGTATGTTCAATCAATCCATTATATATATTTATGAAGAAACATCTTATTTCGGCGGCACTCGCCGTTGCCCTGTTCAGCGCTTGCGGCACCGCTTCGAAGTCGCCCGCCGGAACTGAAAAATTCGATTACACTGTGGAACAATTTGCTGACTTACAAATCCTGCGCTATCGCGTGCCCGGTTTCGAGGAACTGACCCTCGACCAGAAGAAATTAGTGTATTACCTGACGGAAGCCGCCTTACAGGGGCGTGATATCCTGTTCGACCAGAACGGCAAGTACAACCTCGTCATCCGCCGGATGCTCGAGGCGGTCTATACCGGCTATGCGGGCGATAAGACGTCGGCCGACTTCCAGGCGATGGAAGTCTACCTGAAGCGCGTGTGGTTCTCCAACGGCATCCACCATCATTACGGCAGCGAGAAGTTCGTCCCCGGCTTCAGCCCCGAGTTTTTCAAGCAAGCGTTGCTCAGCGTCGATGCTTCCACCCTGCCGCTGGCCGAAGGGCAGACCGTGGAACAGTTGTGTGACGAGGTCTTCCCCGTCATCTTCGACCCCCAGGTGATGCCCAAGCGCGTCAACCAGGCCGATGGCGAGGACTTGATTCTGACCTCGGCCTGCAACTACTACGACGGGGTGACGCAAGACGAAGCCGAGGCTTTCTACGCTGCCATGAAGGATCCGAAGGACGAAACCCCCATCTCCTACGGCCTGAACAGCCGCTTGGTGAAGGAAAACGGTAAGCTGGTGGAGAAAGTCTGGAAGGTGGGCGGCCTCTATGGCCAGGCCATCGAGAAGATTGTCTATTGGCTGAAGAAGGCGGAGACCGTGGCCGAAACTCCGGAGCAGAAGGCCGTCATTGCTAAGTTAGTGGAATATTACGAGACGGGCGACCTGAAGAAGTTCGACGACTACGCCATCCTGTGGGTGAAAGACCTCAATTCGCGCGTGGATTTCGTGAACGGTTTTACCGAGAACTACGGCGACCCGCTGGGCATGAAGGCCAGTTGGGAATCCTTGGTCAACTTCAAAGACTTGGAAGCCACGCACCGCACGGAAATAATCAGCAGCAACGCCCAGTGGTTTGAAGACCATTCGCCCGTGGACAAGCAGTTCAAGAAAGAGGAAGTGAAGGGCGTAACTGCCAAGGTCATCACGGCTGCCATTCTGGCCGGCGACCTCTATCCGGCCACGGCCATCGGCATCAACCTGCCCAATTCCAACTGGATTCGCGCGCAATATGGCTCGAAATCCGTTACCATTGGCAACATTACCGATGCCTACAACAAAGCCGCCCATGGCAACGGCTTCAACGAGGAGTTCGTAATCAGCCCGGAAGAGTTGCAGATGATAGACAAATACGCAGACTTGACCGACGAACTGCACACCGACTTGCACGAGTGCCTGGGCCACGGTTCGGGTAAGATGGCTCCGGGGGCTGACCCTGACGCGCTGAAAGCCTACGGTTCGACCATCGAGGAGGCGCGCGCCGACCTCTTCGGCCTCTACTACGTGGCCGACCCGAAACTGGTGGAACTGGGATTGTTGCCCGACACGACGGCCTACCATGCGCAGTATTACACCTACCTGATGAACGGGTTGATGACCCAGTTGGTGCGCATCGAGCCGGGGAACCAGGTGGAAGAGGCGCACATGCGCAACCGGCAGCTTATTGCCCGTTGGGTGTATGAGAAAGGCCAGGCCGACAAGGTGGTGGAACTGGTGAAGCGCGACGGCAAGACCTACGTGCAGGTGAACGACTACGGCAAGCTGCGCGGACTCTTCGGACAACTGCTGGCCGAAATCCAGCGCGTGAAGTCGACCGGAGACTTTGCCGCTGCCCGCGACCTGGTGGAGAACTATGGTGTCAAGGTCGACCCGGCTTTGCACGCCGAGGTGCTGGAACGTTATAAAAAGCTGAACCTGGCTCCCTACAAAGGCTTCGTCAATCCTGTCTACACGGCTGTGACCGATGCCGACGGCAATATCACCGACGTCACTGTCAGCTACGACGAGGACTACGTGGAGCAGATGTTGCGTTACAGCCGCGACTACGCCACGCTACCCGTGCGTAACTGAAAATAGAAGGCCTACGGTGCGTCCGTGTCCCGTCCGCACTGCGTCCTTGCTTCTTCCGCACTGGAAGCGCGCTTCCTCCGCACTCGGGGCACGCTTCCAGTGCGGCGCTTATAAACCGTTGAAATACAGTATACATTCAAAGTATGGATTTACACGAACAACTGAAAGACATCAAGACCCAGTTCCGCCTGGCCATGAACGGCGCCGTGTCGCAAAGTATGCGCGAAAAGGGACTGGTCTACAAACTGAATTTCGGCGTCGAACTGCCCCGTATCAAGCAGATTGCCGCCCGCTACGAGCCAAATCATGAACTGGCCCAAGCCTTGTGGAAGGAAGACATCCGCGAGTGT
>CASEKR010000073.1 GCA_949288585.1 uncultured Bacteroides sp.
GCACATCCAGGAAATCGAGAAGCTGGGCGGTATGGCCAAGGCTATCGAAACCGGTATCCCCAAGATGCGTATCGAAGAGGCTGCCGCACGTACGCAGGCTCGTATCGACAGCGGCGCGCAGACCATCGTCGGCGTGAACAAGTATCGCTTGGAGAAGGAAGCTCCGATAGATATTCTCGAGATAGACAATACCGCCGTCCGTCAGGAGCAGATTGAGAACCTGCGCATCCTGAAGGAAGGCCGCAACGAGGCAGACGTGCAGAAGGCACTCGACGCCATCACCAAGTGTGTGGAGACCAAGGAAGGCAACCTGCTGGAACTGGCCGTCGAGGCAGCCCGTGTACGCGCTACGCTGGGCGAAATCTCGTATGCATGCGAGAAGGTGGTAGGACGTTATAAAGCAGTAATCAGAACTATTTCAGGCGTGTATTCATCAGAAAGTAAGAACGATGCAGACTTCAAGCGTGCTTGCGAGCTGTGCGAGGAGTTTGCCAAGAAGGAAGGCCGTCAGCCCCGTATCATGATAGCCAAGATGGGTCAGGACGGTCACGACCGTGGTGCCAAGGTCGTAGCCACCGGCTATGCCGACTGCGGTTTCGATGTGGACATGGGACCGTTGTTCCAGACTCCGGCCGAGGCTGCCCGCGAGGCTGTGGAGAACGACGTGCATGTAGTGGGCGTGTCTTCACTGGCCGCCGGCCACAAGACACTGGTTCCGCAGATTATCGAGGAACTGAAGAAGCTGGGCCGCGAGGACATTGTCGTAATCGCCGGTGGTGTAATCCCCGCTCAGGACTACGACTTCCTCTACCGGGCCGGCGTGGCTGCCATCTTCGGCCCTGGTACTCCGGTAGCCAAGGCAGCTTGCCAGATTTTGGAAATTCTGCTGGACGAATAATCCGACAGCATTCTGTTTATGTTTGTTTGTGGGAGAGTGCATCCGTTTGGGGTGCCGACAGCATTCTGTTTATGTTTGTTTGTGGGAGAGTGCATCCGTTTGGGGTGCACTCTTTTTTTATGGGGAGATTTATATCGGATTTATACATTTATATTTACAAAGAAGAAACTTCCGCAAAGGCTGCCTTTCTTCTGTCTGAAAGCCGGGTTCAATCTCAAGAGCCTTATGTTTCAAACATAAGGGCCGAATGTTTCAAACATTCCCCCTCTATGTTTCAAACATTCCCCAAGGGAAGTTTAAGGAGGCTGAAAACAGGGACGGGCAGGATGGGGGGAAATAGAATGATTTTATTTTACATCTATGAGGTATTTTAGCCATGGGAAATAATTCCCATGGCAGCCCATTGGAACTATGTAGCCTCCGGCGATGGATGCAGCGGTGCGGATGGTGATAATTCATTTGTGCGATGGCTTCCATCGGGAAAACGCTTTTTTTTCGTAAGTTTGCATTCCGAAAGGAATATAACCCATGAAGAGTACCTACATCCTTCCCCTCCTGCTGCTGGCTTTCGCTGCCTGCACGCACATCGACTACACCCGCCGCCTGGCGGATGCGGACAGCCTCCTTTATATTCGTCCGGACAGTGCCCTCACCCTTTTGCGCGGCATTCCGCCTGCCCGACTGGACACGAAGGAGGAGCGGATGCGCTATGCATTGCTCACGGTGGAGGCGGAATGTCGTAACCACATCCCGCAACGGGATGACTCGCTGTTGCGGGTAGCCGTGGATTACTTCCGGCGCACCGGAGACAAACAGCGGGAAGCACGGGGTGAATATACCCGTGGATACATACTCTATAATTATCTAAAAGACGGTGGTAAAGCCGTGGCAGCTTACTATCGAGCGGAAGAGTTGGCGCAATCTGTCAAGAACAAGCGATTGTTAGCACGGGTTTATAACGGAATGGCCTACATATATCAGTGCGAAGGACTCAATCGGCAAGCCGATTCCTTATATAAGAGAGTCGAGCAGATGGCTATTCAGATGAAAGATACGGTGCTGTGGCTGGTTTCCGTAGAACGACAAAGTCTTTATCTGATAGGACAAGGAAAATCGTATTATAAAGAAGCGGAACAAAGATTACAGCAAAATTATGAAAGGGCTTCCCGTTATGGCAATCCGTCCTACCAATGTAGTAATGCGCTTACTTTAAGTCAACTTTATAGCTACATGCGTGACGGAGAACGAACGTTGCAGTTTGCAAAGATTGCGTTGAGTTTACAGCAAAAGGATACTACCATGCTGTCTACAGCCTTTCTTCTTACCGGAGAAGGCTTTTATCGGCAGGGTATTTATGACTCCGCTTCTCTTTATTTTAATAAAGCACTTGCATCGCCCCGATTACATATCCGATCTGCAGCTTATATGCGGTTGAGCGACATTGCAGAAAAGCAAGAAAATGCACAGAAGGCATTGGAGTATGAGAAACTGCGTGTCCGAAATGAGAAATTGTATCAGCAAGAAATGCAGACTACGGAAGTTCAATTGGCGGAACACGAATACGTCGATTGGCAGGAACAACAGTCTGTCTGGCATATTGTTTACTATTGTATGTCTGCGATTGCCGGACTTGTGTTGATTGTCATAGTTCTGTTTGTACGCGCCCGCAAAAAAGAGAGAACTTCGCAACAACAACTGAAAGAATTGTTGTTGAAGGAGATGCAAGCTCATGTGGAGGCTGAAACTACTGCTTCTCCCGTATTGGTATCTGAACCTCAACAGTGCATAGAAGAAACTGAGGAAATACATCCCTTGTTCCACTTTGACACGCTGCAAGAACAGATGCCGCAAACAAAGATATATCAAAAGTTGCAGAATATTTTAAACTATTACAAGGAATTCTGTGACTATAAAGAACGTTTTGAGGAAAAAGACCGGCGGGAGTGGCTCGAAGCCATCAATCAGCTTACGGGCGGTATCATTGACCGTCTGAACCAGAAATTTCCTGAACTGGTTGAAGAAGAAATTTATTTTTGCAGCCTTCATCTCTTCGATTTCAGCCCGACGGAGATTTCTGTCATCATGGAGAAAGACCGCAGCGGCATTTACAAAAAGCGAAAATCCCTGCTGAAAAGAAAGTTTAAGAACGAAGACGAGATCGAGTTGAAAGACCTGCTGAAAAACATATAATCCATAATTTTTCCACACTTTTTGTCTGAATTTTCCACACTTTGTCCGCTTTTATTCGATTAACTTTGTCACATCAAAACAACGATAAGGTTTAATTTTAAAGAGTAGTACAATCATGAAAGCACTAATCGTAACATTCGTATCTTTATGGATGGGTAGCATCCCTTTATGGACGATAGAAAATCAGAACTTATCCCAAAATAGAGTCGCAATTGCAACAGATGACGAAGAGGAAGATATTCCACTTTATGTAATAAAAAAAGAAGCTGCGAATCCTTTCTCCCTCTTCCAACCCACCGCCTACGCTACCTTATCTAATAAGATAGTCAGCATAGACCTGAGCGAATTGTCGGAAGAAGCCACCGTTACCATTACCCGCGCGGTTACCGGAGAAGAAATCTATTCGCAGACCGGCATGGGAGGTATGGAAATCGACCTGAGTGCTTGCGGCAAGGGACGGTATCAGATAGATGTAGTATCGGGCGGTTTGTGGCTGCAAGGAGAATTTTCACTTTAAAGAGAATGAAAATGTTACGTATCATTATAATTAATAGGAAAATGTTCATAAGGAACAAATGAATGTTTGCCTTATTGTTAACAAAAAAAACTACAAAAATGAAAGATTTTAGTTATTTCAAAGACAAATCTCTTCGCAGAAAAGAGATGAGAGCCGTCAAAGGTGGTTTTGGAACTTGTGCGGCAAAATCGCCAAGTGGCCATGTGCATTATAATTTGAGCAAAGCTCAAGCCCAAATGATGGCCTCAGGTGGTAATTGGTGCTGCGACAGTTGTAGCTCTGCAAGTTGGTATTGATTTGTGGTGAGAGTTGAACTCTCATGAAATACCGATGATCGTAAAAACAAACTGCCCGAGATGTTATTGTCACATCGCCAGATAGGGATCTATTGTAAAAGACACTACTCTATGGATAAGACATCGGACAGTTTGTGTTTATACGAAAACTTTTCTGTAACTAGTTTTATGAAAAACATTAGAAAGTAACGCATATCATAAGAATTGGATTATGAAAAAATTAATTTGTTGGGCTGATAAAATGCTGTCCAAAAGACAAATGAGAAAAATGATAGGTGGCACAAATGATAAGACGTGTACCGTGTTTATTCCCAGAACACAGACCGTCCACCCAAATCTAACGGAAGAACAGGCCAAGTTTTTGATAGAAGCGAGTGGAGGAGGCTATTATTGGTGTTAACTACTTATATAGGAGGTTATACTCATGAAATTGAGATTGGAATATTTCAGTATTTTATTAGTTACTTTAGTGGGGGCTTGTTCTAGTCCTAAGATTGATACTTATGTCCCTAACTCTGTTACTATCATTTTCGACCACTACAATCCTCCCAAATTCAAGACACCGGGTATAGGTTCGTTTCATATACCTATGCCCAAGGTAAGCTTTGTGGACAGTGCAGGCGTCTACCATACCTATACTCCGGATACGTTGCGTGATACATTGGTAATAGGTTGTCCGAATGATTTCATAGAGTTTGCTTTGAGCTATCGTGACCATGAGTATATCTATTATCCTTTGTTGCAGGGCGATACCGTTTGTGTGACTACAGACAGCCTTGACTATCCACTGTTGAAGAGCAAGCACCATCCGGAACGCAACCGTATTTACAACATGAATTACCAATTGCGGCAAGGACGCACGCATCTCAACTTAGAGGCAGGCACGTGTCTTGGAAGTAGTTTTTTGACGATAGCGCAAAACATTAAGATGATTCGTGAACAGAATTGGACGGAGTTCCTGCCGGATTACTGCCCGTTGGATTCACTTCAATCAATGTATGCCGCTTACCGGAAAGCTTACACGGACACCATACAGGATTTCTTACAGGAGGGCTTAATTACCCAAGCTATGTATGAACGTTACCGGTTCCGCCTTCGCTTGAAAGACCATGAAACACATCGCATGCTGGAAGACACGTCTTATTATCGCAAGATAGAACCGGACCTGACGGAAGAACAGACTTATTACCCCACGTTCCGGGAACTGATAGAATATTATGCAGTGGCCATAGGCCAGCATATTACTGTTGTGACTACTTCCCATGGAGGCTATGCTGATTTTCGGACTATGTTTGACGAGATAGCGTCAAAAAAGTTCGGTCCACGGGCGAAACGCTGTTTGTTGGGAGACTGTTTGCGAGAAATCTGTAAGGATTACGGGGTTGATGACATGAATGCCTATCTGGATAAGTACCTACAGATAACCGGCGACAGCACCTTGCATGATGAATTGGTTCGGCAATATCGTTTAGATATAGATGCCGGCCAGTTGGTGCTGAAAGACCTGCAAGGCACGGAAACGACTTTCGCGGATATAAAGGAATTGTTTAAGGGAAAAGTTCTTTATGTGGATTTCTGGGCAAGTTGGTGCGGCCCGTGCAGGGCGGAAATGGAACCGGCAATCCGGCTTCGTGAAAAGTATGCAGGCAAAGATGTTGTGTTTGTCTATCTGTCCTATAACGATGAGGAAGAGAAATGGCGGAAAGCGTGTGAGGAAGAGGGATTGTCCTCGCTGCCTACCTGCTATTTCATTCAAAACTCAAAGAACAGTGAAATGCTACGGCAAATCGAATTATCCTCCATTCCCCGTTACCTCGTTTTTGATAAAAAAGGTAATTTGGTAGAACGGAACGCGCCACGACCGAGTAGCAATGAAATCGTGCAGAGATTGAACAAGTACTTGAAATAGATCTGTTGAAATTATTTAAAAGCAAATACAGACAAGGAACTCTGATTATTGTATTTGTGTGTTTTCTAATAACAATGTTTAATTTAATTTTTACGACTATGAAATTTGAAAAATTCAGATTGAATGCTCTCAGTAAATCACAAATGAGAGAGGTTAAAGGTGGTGGTACCTGCGGGTATTACAATTTAAAATCTGGCACAGTAGCGTGCAACGTCAGTAAGTCTATAGCTTTGGCCGGAGTTGCGGATCATTCGGGCTATTGGTGTTGCGACAGTTGTTCTACGACATCTTATTGTGGTAATGCATAAGAAGTTGACGTTTTTGAAGAGACTTCCTTAGAAAAGAAGTCTCTTCTTCTGAAATTTTTTGCTCCTGTTGAAATGAATGCACATAAAAAAATCATAAAGGACAATGTCCGAACTATTTTGAAGATTATTGTTCGAGAATATAACGGAATTTATTCTCCTGTTCTATATAGTATATTGAAGAGACATCCGGATTTCCCGAGTTTTTTAGCTTTCCAATATATATTAAGACGACTGGATAAAGACAGTTATGCGGTTCACATTGGATATGAAGAATTGCTCAAGATACCGTTACCTTGTCTTGTACATGTTTATACAAATGTGGATTTATTTTTATTTGTGAATAAAGTTACATCCGAATATGTGCAAATAAAAAACGAAAATGGGAACATTGAAAACATTACACGTGAAGATTTTATTAAGATGTGGGATGGAAATGCTCTTTTGATTGATGAAAAACCTGTGAACATACATATCCCTTATAAGGATAAATTAGTTACCCTTGTAGAAAATGTAAAGTTTCCTTTTTTTATTATTAGTCTATTATTGACATTTATAGTCTTATTATGGATGAAAAAAGAAACTGAGATGTCGTTTTATTTCTATTTAGTGGGGATTTTGGCTGGAGTAACATCGACAATTTTTCTATTTATACAACAAACAGACAAGTATAATATATTTGTTAAAAGGTTGTGTTCTGCAAACAATGGGAAAAGCAAAGTGGATTGTTCATCCATTTTAGACTTTAAAGATGCTTATTTTTTAGGCATCGTTTCATGGACTGATATGGGAGTAGTTTATTTTGTAGCCTTATTATTATTAATACTTTTTTTCCCTTTTGATGTAGCAAGGACTGCCATTAATATTTTGTCAATTATGAGTTTGGGCTATGTTTGCTATTCTATTACTTATCAAAAATTTGTTGCAAAGAAATGGTGTACTCTTTGTTTATCTGTCCAAGCGGTATTTATGTTCTTATTCATTTTAAGTTTATGCACTTTTAAAACTATTGACATTCAAGAACTTTATTCTATCGATATTATCATTTGTCTGGTTGCGGAAGTTTTAATTGTATTGACAACTTATATGATTATTAAGCCTTTAATTGTTAGTTCTAAACAACACATAGCTTTACGACAGAAATTCAATCAACTAATATTTGATGATAACATTATCCAGTACGCTTTTTCTCAAACAAAATGTATAGCAGATTTCAATGAAATGCATCATAGAATTTGCATAGGTAATAAAAATGCAAAAGATACGCTAACGTTGGTGTTTAGTCCTATATGCGTGCCTTGTATAAAAGAACTACAGACTTTATTACCTATCATTAAACGGAAAAAAGAGGTTAATCTAAAATTAATCTTTCTTTTAGATGAAAAAAAACATCCAGAATCCTTGATTATTGCAAAAGGGCTCGTACAATCTTATATACATGAACCAAAGATGTTCATTGATACCTTATTAAACTATGTAACTAAATACCCAATTAGTAAGAATAACTTATTAACTAAAAAGAATACGATTATACAAGAAGAATTCATTGTTGATATATTGAAAGAACAGAAGGAATGGTGTCTGAAACATAAGTTCTTCAGTACTCCTATCCTCATTGCAAATAATAGAATATTTCCCCATTATTATGAAGTCAAAGATATTGATTATTTATTTGATTGAGTAGTTATGAAATCCTTCCCCCATTACACCCAACACGACCAGATGGACTGCGGTCCTACCTGCCTGCGGATGATAGCCGCCTGGTACGGGAAACGCTATTCCTTGGAAGGGCTGCGTGAGAAGAGCTTTCTGACCCGCGAGGGCGTGTCCATGCTGGGCATCAGCGAGGCGGCGGAACGCATCGGGCTGCGGAGCCTATGTGTGCAGATAGACTACAAGCGGTTGCGGGAAGCGCCGCTGCCCTGCATCGTACACTGGAACCAGCAGCATTTTGTGGTGGTGTATCGCATGGACAACAAACATGTGTGGGTGGCTGACCCGGGGGCGGAGAAACTGAAATATACCCAAGAGGAGTTTTGCCGGTGCTGGCTCAGCGCGAAGCGGAACGGGGAGGACACGGGCATCGCCCTGCTCCTGGAACCGACGCCGGAGTTCTATGCGCAGGAGGATGACGGGGACGAGGGGGAGCGGAACCGGCGGGGGCTGCTGTTCATGTTCTCCTACCTGCGGCCTTACAAGCAACTCATCGGACAGTTGATACTGGGGCTGCTGCTGGGCAGCTGCATCCAGTTGCTGCTGCCCTTCCTGACGCAAAGCGTGGTGGACTTCGGCATCAACAACCAAAACATGGGGTTCATCTGGCTGGTATTGGTGGCGCAACTGACGCTGACCTTCAGCAGCGCGGCGGTGGAGTTCATCCGCGGCTGGATACTGCTCCACCTGGGCACGCGGGTGAACATCTCCCTCATATCGGACTTCCTGGCCAAGCTGATGCGCCTGCCCATGGGCTACTTCGACACGAAGATGACGGGCGACATCCTGCAACGCATCAACGACCACACTCGCATACAGGACTTCCTGACGGGCAGCAGCCTGAGCGTGGTGTTCTCGGCGTTCAACATCGTGGTGTTCGGGCTGGTGTTGCTGCTCTACAGCCCGGTGGTGTTCGGCATCTTCATGGTGGGCAGCGCGCTGTACGTCGGCTACGTGTGGCTGTTCATGAAGAAGCGGGCGGAGCTGGACCACAAGCGCTTTGCCCAGCAGAGCGCGAACCAGAGCAGCGTGGTGCAACTGGTGACGGGGATGCAGGAGATAAAACTCAGCGCCTGCGAGCGGCAGAAGCGGTGGGAGTGGGAACGCATACAGGCGCGCCTGTTCCGGGTGAACATCCGGAGCCTGGCCCTGAGGCAGTACCAGGACTCGGGCGCGGTGCTCATCAATCAGACCAAGAACGTGATGATTACGGGACTGGTGGCGAGCTTCGTGGTGCAGGGAGACATGACGCTGGGCATGATGATGTCCGTGCAATACATCATCGGGCAGCTGAACAGCCCGGTGAACGAGCTTATCACCTTCGCCCGCGACATGCAGGACGCCCGCCTCAGCATGAACCGCCTGAGCGAGGTGCGCGACAAGCCCGACGAGGAGAACCCCGCCCGCCAACCGTTACAGGAAATTCCGCAAGGGGCGGGACTGCGGCTGGAGGACATCAGCTTCAAGTACGACCCGCTGGCGGAGACGCCGACCCTGGCCAACATCAACCTGGACATCGAGGCAGGCAAGCAGACCGCCATCGTGGGCATGAGCGGCAGCGGAAAGACGACCTTGGTCAAGTTGCTGCTGGGCTTCTATCCGCCGGCGGCGGGACAAATCACGGTGGGCGGCAGTCCGCTGGAGATGTACAGCCCCCGGCGGTGGAGGCAGCGGTGCGGGGTGGTGATGCAGGACGGCTTCATCTTCTCGGACACCATCGCGGGCAACATCGCGCCGGGCGAGGAGCGGATAGACGGGGAGCGGCTGAGGCATGCGGCACGGGTGGCGTGCATCGAGGACTTCATCAACGAGCTGCCCCTGCGCTACGACACGAAGATAGGCAGCGAGGGGCACGGGCTGAGCCAGGGGCAGAAGCAGCGCATCCTGATAGCCCGGGCGGTGTACAAAGACCCGGCGTTCATCTTCTTCGACGAGGCCACCAACGCCCTGGACGCCAACAACGAGCGGCGCATCATGGAGAACCTGCAGGCGTTCTTCCGGGGACGGACGTCGGTCGTGGTGGCCCACCGGCTGAGCACGGTGCGCCATGCGGACAAGATTGTGGTGATAGACCACGGGCGCATCACGGAAGAAGGCACGCACGAGCAGCTGATAGCACAGGAAGGACAATATTACAGGCTGGTGAAGAACCAGTTGGAGGTATAAGCGCGCGCGGGCGCGCTTGAATGAAGAGTGAAGAATGAAGAATGAAGAATTAAGAATGGAGAATGAAGAATGGAGAATGAAGAATTAAGAATGAAGAATGGAGAATGAAAACGACATAGAGCTGCGCAGCGAGGAGGTGCAGGAGATACTGACCCGCCCGCCCCGCGCGTTGGTGCGCTGGGGCATCACGGTGTTCTTCGGCGTGCTGGCGGCGGTGTTCATCGGCGGGTGCTTCTTCCAATATCCCGACGTGGTGGACGCCACGGTGACCGTGACGACCGAGCATCCGCCGGTGTGGATGGTGGCACGGGGCAGCGGCAAGATAAAAGAGGTGTACCGCACGGACCGCGACTCGGTGTATGCGGGCGACCTGATCGCCGTGCTGGAAAACCCCGCCCGGACGGCCGATGTATGGGAACTGAAAGAACAGCTCCGCGCATTCCGCCTGACGGACAGCTGCGTGCAGGCGGCACGCTTCCCCGACAGGCCGGCCCTGGGAAGCATACAGGCCGCTTATGCCGCCTTCCTGCGGAGCCTGACCGACTACCGGAACTACCTGGAGCTGAACCTGTATGACCGCCAGATCGAGGCGACCGAAGAGGAGCTGGCCGAATACGGGAACTACATCGCCCACCTGGAACGGCAGGTCGTGCTGGACGGCAGGCAGACGGAGATAGCCGAGACCGTGCACCGGCGGGAGAAAGGACTGTACGAAGACGGGCTGACGGCCAAGGCCGAATACGAGGAGGCGCAACAGGCCTTGCTCGCCAAGCAGCAGGGCACGGAGCAACTGATGACCTCGCTTTCCAACGCCCGCATCCAGCAGGCCCGGTTGAAGCAGACCATCCTGCAAACCCGCATGGAGCGGGAACGGGAAGTCAACACGCTGCGCACCGCCCTGCAGACCGCCTGCAACGAACTGAAGACGAGCATCGGCGACTGGGAACTGGCCTGCCTCTTCGTCTCTCCGGCTGCCGGCATCCTGTCCTACAACAACGTGTGGCAGAAGAACCAGAACGTGAACAGCGGCGACAAGGTGTTCTCCGTCGTGGCCCGGGACATGGGGGCCGTCATCGGTAAGATAAAGCTGCCCCCGGAAGGGTCGGGCAAGGTGAAGCCGGGCCTGCGGGTGAACATCAGCGTGGCGGGCTATCCCTACATGGAGTTCGGTTTCCTGACCGGGACGGTGCAGTCCGTTTCCCTGCTGCCCGACGAGGAAGGCATGTACACCGTCACCGTCAGCCTGCCGCAGGACCTGCGCACGTCTTACGGCAAGTCCTTGCACTTCGGCGGCGAGCTGGCCGGTACCGCCCAGGTGCTGACGGACGAACGGAGCCTGACCGCACGGCTGCTGAGTCCCCTGCATTATATCTGGGATAAATATGTCGAACCGGGGAATTGAAAAGTCCCTGTTTAGCACGCTAAAGTCCCTGTTTGTCCCGCTAAAGTCCCTCTTTAGCCGGCGAAAGTAGGATATGACAAGGAATTGTCATCCCGCACTCGATGCGGGATCCAGTACATACACCCTAACGCCATACTCCCACACCTGCTGACGAAGCACGGCCTTACCTCCTCACGCCGTACGGTCTTACACCCTCACGAAGCGTATCGTCAGGTTGCAACGCAGCCTTCTTTCCGATGCATACACATGGATCCCGCATCAAGTGCGGGATGACAGATACTACAGGAATGACGGATACAACGGGAATGATAGATACAACGGGGATGACAGATACTACAAGAATGACGGATACAACCAGAATGACAGATACAACGGGAATGACAGATACAACGGGAATGATAGAAACAACGGGATGACAGATACAAGTGCAGAATGCCTCCTCCGCGTAATCCGCGTAATCCGCGCCTAAACATACCCTGTATCCTAAGGGTGTATCAACATGCAGGGACGTTATCATTCTGTCATGCTGAACGGTAGTGAAGCATCTCCCCTTCACGAGAATAGGCGGGAGATCCTTCGCGATGCTCAGGATGACAGGGCAACATGCAAGTCGTTTCTCTTTTTGGCACACCCTCAATACACACAAAAAAAGGTTATCCCGACTCCCGTCTCAAGGCCGGAATGACGATAAAGAAATGATTTGTCCGTAGCATCCTTCACGCCTTCACGCGCCTGCAAGCAATTGATAACCAGCCGAATGTTGTGAAAGATACATCCTTCACGTGAAGTTTCACACCCTGTCGCGTGAAAGATACAGCGTGAAAGCAAGCACCATCCCTCACCGTTCCGTTCTGTACGATTTTGGCATATCCGTGTACGATTTTAGCACATCCGTGAAACATCGCATCGCGTGAAAGGAGTGTATGTTTCACCACATAGACCTGAATATCAATGCAATGGGCAGCCCGTGAAGGCGTGAAACTTCCTCCCCGAACTTTTCAACATCCATATCATATTTCACGACTAATTCGTATCTTTGCAGCCTGTAAAAACGAGAAACGCATGATAGTTTGCATAGCCGAGAAGCCCTCCGTGGCGCGAGACATAGCCGAGGTGCTGGGTGCCAGAGACAAGAAGGACGGATACATCGAAGGAAACGGATATCAGGTGACGTGGACCTTCGGACACCTCTGTACGCTGAAGGAACCCCACGAATATACGCCCGACTGGAAGACGTGGAGCCTGGGCAGCCTGCCCATGATACCGCCCCGCTTCGGTATCAAACTCATCAGTAATCCTACCTACGAACGCCAGTTCCATGTCATGGTCAGGAGGGAGAGCTCATCCAGCGGTGGGTGATGCAGAAAGCTGGAGCCAAATGCCCAGTGAAGCGTCTGTGGATATCTTCACTGACCGAAGAAGCCATCCGCGAAGGATTCTCCAACCTGCGGGATGCTGCCGACTTCCAACCTCTGTACGAAGCGGGCTTGAGCCGTGCCATCGGCGACTGGCTGCTGGGCATGAATGCCACGCGCCTGTATACCATGAAATACGGGCAGAACCGCCAGGTGCTTTCCATCGGGCGGGTGCAGACGCCTACACTGGCCCTTATCGTGAACCGTCAGTTGGAGATTCAGAACTTTGTGCCCAAGCAATACTGGGTGCTCAATACCGTTTACCGCGATACTACTTTCTCGGCCCTCATCCGCAAGAGCGACGAAGAGCTGGCACTGGAAGCAGAGAAGCAGAAGGAAGCTCTGGCCGCCGGCAAGAAGCCCAAGAAGGAGGAAGAGAACCGCGGTATAGATCCCATAACAGACCGTGCGAGAGGCGAGGAGCTGCTGGCACGCATCAAGGATGTGCCGTTTACCGTTACCTCTGTGACGAAGAAGGAGGGCCGTGAAGCGCCGCTCCGTCTGTTCGACCTGACCTCCCTGCAGGTGGAGTGCAACAAGAAGTTTGCCTACTCGGCCGACGACACGCTGAAGAAGGGGTTGCGAGGCTATGAGACCTGGACCGCGCCGCTGGAGGGAACCACCCTGACGAAGTCGAAGAAAGTGTTCGACAATTCGAAGGTCACGGACCACCATGCCATTATCCCCACCGGCCAGCCGCCCGTGAACCTGACCGACCGCGAACGTATGGTGTTCGACCTGATTGCGCGCCGCTTCATCGCCGTCTTCTATCCCGATTGCCGTTTTTCGACTACGACCGTCATGGGCGAGGCGGACAGCGTGGAGTTCAAGACATCCGGCCGGCAGATACTCGATCCTGGTTGGCGAGTGGTGTTCACGGTCAATGCCGCCACTCAGGAAGGAAACGGCGATGAGTGCCATGGAGACGGCCGGCAAGCTGGTGGACAACGACGAACTGCGCGACGCCCTGAAGGAGAACGGCATAGGCCGTCCCTCCACCCGTGCCGCCATCATTGAGACGCTTTTCAAGCGCAACTATATCCGCAAGGAGAAGAAGAACCTTGTGGCTACCCCCACGGGCGTGGAACTGATACAGCTCATCCGCGAGGAGCTGCTGAAGAGCGCCGAGTTGACCGGCATCTGGGAAAAGAAGCTGCGCGAGATAGAGCGGCGCACGTATGACGCCGCCCAATTTCTGGACGAGCTGAAGCAAATGGTACGCGAGATTGTGCTCACCGTCCTCTCCGACAACAGCAACCGCCGCATCACCACCGTCGAGCCTGCCGCATCTTCCGCCAAGCCTGCCGCGTCCGCCGCTCCGAAGAAAGAGCCCCGCAAGCGCACTCCCCGCAAGAAGGTCGTCGCGCCCGCTCCGGTACAGGGCGACGACTTGATAGGCCGTCCGTGCCCCCTCTGCGGGAAGGGCACCGTCATCAAGGGCAAGACGGCCTATGGCTGTTCCCGCTGGAAAGAGGGGTGTACCTTCCGGAAGCCGTTCGGCAATTAGTTGCGGAGGTGCCCGTTCATGGATAGTTCAGGTGAAACTCCACCACCGCTTCGATGCCTTTGCGCAGGATGTCGAGCGGCATGTTCTCGTTGGGCGAGTGGATGGCGTTGCTCTCCAGTCCGAATCCCATCAGTACCGTCTTGATGCCCAGCACCTGTTCGAAGGTCGAGATGATGGG
>CASEKR010000074.1 GCA_949288585.1 uncultured Bacteroides sp.
CAAACAGGACGATTCAATCATTTCAAACCAAAATGTCAAAGAACGCACTTTATTTGATGACATTTAAACCTGTGCGATTTTATTGCACCAGTAGTAATGATTGAAAAACATTAATACTACTATTATTATATACACATAAATCGCCCGGCATATACCACTTGTTGGGCAAGTTGGATATGCCATCCATAACATAATGCTACTATCCGGATTACAAAGGAAGAAATTTTATTTTTTAAATAAGTAAATACCTGCCAAGAATCTCCGTGTATTTATACTTTTTTAAGAATATAGCAATATGCCTTCCTAACAGGAAGGAAGTATACAAATAGACAAAAAAACGAGGAGACGTAAAGACAAGAAGACAAATAAAAAAATAACGGCCGCCTGCATAATCTGAAAGCAGGCAGCCGTTTTCCAATCACATCAGCGTGTGACAAGGACTCTCTCAATCAATACTTATTCATACGTAAAGAGGTATTCGTCGTCATAATAAGATTCCGACTCGCTGATGACCTGGCCGCTGGCGATGTCTGTGACCGTGGTGCGGAGAACAGCACGGGCGGTGACGCGCGACAGGTAGTTCTCAGCAGTGAAAGTATATTCGAAAGGCAGCCAGTAGTCCTCATGGGTGGTCTGCGTGGTAGGCTCGGGGGCGTCGGGATTAACGGAACTGTGGTAAGCCCAGTTCACGTAGTCGTTCTTGACGAGGTTCCGGCTATTCTGTCCCAACATGCGCAAAGCGAAAAGCATATTCACGATGTCTGTATAGTCGCCCGACTGGTTGCCGAAGAGGGGACGGGCGGACATCACGTTGAAGTCCAGGCCGGGTGTCTCGTTGGGATGGGAGGTATAGTCCCATGTCATATAGTAATCCTGTGCCCATTCGTTCGTGGTAGAACGCAGGTTGCCGTCTTGCCAGGAGAGGCTCAGGCGCTCGGAGGTAAAGGCCCGCGTAGAAGGCTCGGGAACGACTCCCACATCTACATCGTCATCTTCGTCACCATCACCGTCGGGCTCATAGAGATTGTCTTCGACGATGCGTTGCAGGTAGCGGTCGTTGTCATAATCGAAGCGCCAGGCGGTGACGGTGGAACTTCCGTAAGAATCTTCTTCATACAGCAACGCCACGTCGCCTGCTTCGTTCATCTGCATCACGTAGACGTATGGTTCATAGTCATTTTTCGCCTGCTCGAGGCGCACTTGCTGCCCTTCGTAGGTGAAAGTGTAGACATCGTCAGAGTAATAGGCTTGCTCATCGCCCACGTAAGAAATGTCGTGCATCTCGGAGAGGCGGCCTTGGGCATCGTAGGCAAAGGTAAGAATGTACTTGCCGTAAGAATCGGGATAGTTGCTGTCCACGTTGGCATATTCCATCCGCGCCAGGCGTTTCCCTCTTGGAGCCGGGGTTTCCCCACCCTCCGTCGTGCCTTTCTGTTCGACGGTGATGGTGATGACATCGCTTCCGCAGACGATTTCAATCTTCGCCATGCGGTCTTGTCCCGTGTTGTTTTCCTTCAGGGTGAGGGTCAGGGTATATTCGCCGGGGCCTCCGCTGTATGCGCTCAGGGTGAGCCAATCCACAGTGCTACCTCCGGCCTTGCTAAGAGCCACCTCGGTCACCGTGGCCGTCCAATCGGCCAGGGCGGTGAAACTGATGCCTCCGCCCCCGGTCTGGGTCTGGTCTGCATACACGACTTGCGTTGTCTGTGTCCCGTTGGTCAGGGTCACGTTCTTCGGCGTTTCGTCTTCGTCGCTGCATCCTGCCACCGCCAAGGTCAGCAGGAAACAAAAGGAAATCCATAAGTTTTTCATCATAACTCAAATATTTAAAGGGTGATTGAATGATAATTTAATTTATGCGCGCAGAGCGCGCAGGTAGTTAAAGAAGTTAGAAGAAGTTATCGACCGCCAAGGCGGACTTAGAAGTTAAAGCCAATAGTTGATCCAGCGATTGGTATGTATGCCAAACACAAGGCATTGGCTTTAACTTCTAACGGAGCGAAGCGAAGTGATAACTTCTTTAACTCCTATAACTTCTCCGGCGGGCAAAGCCCGCCAAATTCCCATTTCCCAGTCAGCACTTGCGTATGGGTATGATGCCGCGCGAGATGGCCGTCATGATGAGATCGGCCACGTTGCGCGCCTCGAGTTTCTCCATCAGGTGACGCCGATGGGTGTCGACCGTGTTGACCGACACGCACAGTTCTTGGGCGATTTCCTGCGTATTCTTCCCTTCGGAGATGCGCTTCAATACATCCAGTTCGCGCAAGGTCAGTTCGTCACGGCGTCCTTCGTCCGAGCGGCGCATTTGGGCGCGGACGTGTTCGGCGTAGGGACAATAATAAGTCTGCCCCTCCAGCACTTGGCGGATGGCTTCGGCTATTTTGTTGGAGTTGACCGATTTGAACAGGATGCCCGAGACGTTGCTATGCAGCAGTCCTTTGATGAACCAGATTTCCTCGTGCATCGTATTGACAATGATGCGTGCTCCGGGGTCTTTCTCGCGGATGCAGGCGATGAGGTCCATGCCGGACATGTCGGGCAGTTCGATGTCCAACAGGAAGAGGTCGAAATGCTGGGAAGCTATCAGACGTAGGACTTCCTGCCCGGTGGAAGCGGTGCAGATGTATTTGATTTCCGGCAACGAACACTCCACAATCCGTTTGAGGCCTTGCAACACCAGGTCGTGGTCGTCCACCAGCAATATGCGTGCGTCATCTTTCATCAACCGTTATCTTTTTTTGTTGTTTTCTGTTTGCAAAGAAAGCGGTTTTCAAGATATAGGACATCACGAAAAATAGTGATTTTAGTCCTTCCGCTCAGGGTTTCCTGGGGGAAAGCGGCACGCTCAGGCGGAATGTCTGCCCCGTTCCGTCCAGGTCGGCGCACAGTTTCCCGCCCAATGCCGTGGCCCGTTCGCGAATGGTATCCAGGCCGATGCCATTGTGCCCGGCGGCTTGCGGGGCCAGAGGATTTTTCCCATCGTCGGATATACATAAGGTAAGGCAGGAAGGCTCCAGGCGCAAGCAGATGGCCACCCGGGCGGCTCCGGCATGGCGAATGATGTTGGAGAGCAGTTCCTGCATGATGCGGTAGGTTTCATAGGCCACTTGTTCGGGTATGTCCGCCCACTCCCGGCCTTCGTTTTGCTGGTCGAAGCAGATGGATGTCTTTCCGTCCAAGGGGAAACGTTGCAGGTAATCTTCCATCATTTCGTCCAAGGTCGTATGCTTGAACTTGGGGGGCATCAGTTCGTGCGAGATGTTGCGCACCTCTTGGCGCACCTGTTCAAGCATTCCCAGCACGTCGGCGGTGTCCGGACGGCACTGCATCTGCATACCTATGCCAAGGAGGTCGTTGCATACGCCGTCGTGCAAGTCCTTAGCCAGGCGGGCACGCTCGCTCTCCATCCCGTCGATGTAGCGCCGGGCCAGCTTCAGTTCTTCTTCGCGGCGGATGCGGCGCGAGCGGTAGAGGTACCAGGCAGCGAAGAAGAGAAGCAGCAGGAAGAAGATGCAAGCCATGGCCATCCACCAGGCATTCTCCGCGCGTTGCTTCATCTTTTCTTCGGACAGGCGGGCTATCTCCAGTGCTTTCTCCTGCGTCTCATACTTGACGCTCAGTTCGGAGAGTTGCGCCTCTATCTCCTCCGCATGGAGGCTGTCCGAGGCCGCGTAGGCGCGTTCGTAGCAGCGGGCGGCTTGCGTGTACTCATGCAAGGCCTGGTGGTTGCGCGCCATATAGAGGTAGAGTCGGTCGACGCTTCCCAGTTGGTTCCGGTTCTCCCCGTCCAGCAAACGTTGCTGGATGCGCAAGCTCTCGCGGTGGCGCCCCAGATCGGAAAGAATCATGTAGAGCGTCTCCAGATAGCCCACGGCTTCGTTAGACTCGGCAGGGACGCGCGCAAGAACCTCATCGGCCCGGCGCATGTAGAAGTTCAGCGAGTCGCGCTGGCCCGCCCGTTGGAACATGCCCAGCAGGAAAGTCATGCACTTCAGTTCCATGGCGGGCTTTCCCTGCAAGCGGGCTTTGGCCAGCACGGGATGTATCAGGCGGGCGGCCTCGGCATAATTGCCCCGGAGCACCTGGATGCTTCCGGCCGTGGTGTAGGCGTAGAACACCATGTCGATGTCATCGCAACGGTCGGCCGCCTGCACGGCCCGCCCAGCATATTGCATGGCTTCCTCCAGACGCGCGGTGTTGGCGTAGAGCACGGCGATGCTGGCCAGCAGGTGCGTCTCTTCGCCATACGCCTCCTGGCCTTGCAGGAGTGAGAGCGCCCGGTCGTAGCAGAGGAGGGCGGAGTCGGGCATCTCCTGCAAGCGGTAAGACACCCCCATCGAGGTGAGCACCGTGGCGCGGAAGCAAGAGTCGTAATCCAGGCGGACGGCTTCGGCCAGCGCGCGGCGCAACAAGCGGCGCCCTTCGTCCAACTCACCGGACGAGATACAGGCATCGGCCAGGTTGTTCAGCAAAGAGAGGTAAGGCTCGGGGCGCGAGACATCGGCATGTTCCAGGCCCAGGCGGCAATAATAACGGGCGGAGTCGGCATCCCGATAGGCATAGTATTCGCCCAGACGGGCGTAAGCCGTGGCCAGGCTGTCGGCCTCGGAGGCAAAGAGGGGCAAAGCCATCTGGAGGCATAAGCAGACAAGAAATGCAATCTTCATAAGGACCGTTCAAAAAAAAGCGAAAGTGAGTGTACGGGGGGCAAAAGTAAGCCTTTTCCCGCCAACCTCCAAGAAAAAAGGGCTTCCGCTTCACGGAACAAAATGTTTCACTGCGATGAAACCAAAGGTTTCCTCCGGTGAAACCAAAAGTTTCCTCCGGTGAAACCAAAGGTTCCACTGGCCGGAACAGGAATGAAACACCTTGATTCCGCCATGCTCACGTTATTTAAAGGGCGAATTGCGCAGGCTAACGATAAATTGTTGTATCTTTGCCCCCTGTTATGAAACGAATCCTACTGACATATATATGGTTGGCCGTCGTCGGATGCATGGCGGCGCAAGCCCAAGTGCCCATCAACTCCATGGGCATGAACCAAGGCGGCATGATGCGTGACCAATACGGAAACCAGATAGACCCCTCCCGGCAACCCGAGAACCTGGAGGACAGCACGGGAGTAGACATCCAAAGCCTGCCCCCGAAGCTTTACATGTGGACGGTGGACGAGATGCTGGGCGAACGCAAGATGATACCGGCCGACACCATCAGCCTCGACTTCCAGAACACCAACCTGGTGGAAGGCATGACGGGACACTACAACTACCTGGGCAACTTGGGCACGCCGCGCCTCTCACGCCTGTTCTTCGAACGCCCGCACACGGACGAGCCAACCCTCTTTCTGGCCCCCTTCTCCAGCTTCTACATGCGCCCCGACGAACTGCGCTTCACCAACAGCAACGTACCTTACACCAACCTGACCTACTACAAGGCGGGCAGCAAAATCAACGGCGAAGACCGCTTCAAGGCCTACTTCTCCGTGAACGCCAACAAGCGCCTGGCCGTGGGCTTCAACATCGACTACCTGTACGGGCGCGGATACTACGCCAACCAGTCCACCGCCCACTTCAACGCGGGACTGTTCGCCAGCTACATCGGCGAGAAATACCAGATGCACGCCGCCTACAACAATTTCTTCCTGAAAATGAACGAAAACGGCGGCATCACCGACGACCGCTACATCACCCACCCCGACGAGATGGAGGACGTGGGAGGCAACCAATACATCCCCACCCGCCTGGAAGAAGCCTCCAACCGCAACCACAACTTCTTCGTCTACCTCACCCACCGCTACCGCTTGGGCTTCCACCGGGAGACCACCAAGATAGAGGAGACGCAAGACCCCGTGGCCAGACGGAAGGCAGAAAGGGACAGCACGGAAATTCCCAAAGACACCATCGTCACCGAAGAGTTCGTGCCCGTCACCAGCTTCATACACACCTTCAAGGTCGAACGCTCCAGCCGGCGATTCCGGGGCAGCATGGAACAGGCCGGCGAAGACGCTTTCTACGACAACACCTACCTGCAAGAAGGATTCAGCAACGACACCACCGTCGCGCTGAGCGTCAAGAACGTCCTGGGCATATCGCTGCTGGAAGGCTTCAACAAATACGCCAAAGCTGGGCTGACCGCCTACGTGTCGCACAAGTTCAGCCGCTACACGCTGATGAACATGGACACCTCCATCCCCAACCCAGCCCCGGTGGAATACAACGAGCACGAACTGTTCGTGGGCGGAGAACTGAGCAAACGCCAGGGAAGCCTGCTGCACTACAACGCGACCGGTGAGATAGGCCTGGCCGGGCAAGCCGCCGGGCAGTTCAAAGTGAAAGGGAACCTCGACCTGAACTTCCGCCTGGGACGGGATACGGTCAACTTCTACGCCCGGGGACACGTGAGCAACCTCCTGCCCTCTTTCTACATGCGCCACTACCACTCCAACCACTTCGCCTGGGACAACGACCTGCACAAGGAGTTCCGCACAGGCGTGGAAGGCGAACTGAACATCCAACGCTGGGGCACCAACCTGCGCGCAGGCATGGAAAACATCAAAAACTATACGTACTTCGACCAAAATGCCCTGCCCGCCCAATACGGGGGAAGCATCCAAGTGCTGGCCGCCACGCTGAGCCAGAAGTTCAAGCTGGGCATCTTCCACCTGGACAACGAAGTGACCTGGCAGAAGTCAAGCGACGCCACCCGCCTCCCCCTGCCCGACCTCTCACTCTACCACAACGCCTACCTGCTGGCCAAGCTCTTCAAAGTCCTGACCCTGCAACTGGGCGCCGACGTGCGCTACTTCACCACCTACCACGCCCCGGCCTACATGCCCGCCACCCAGCAGTTCCACCTGCAACCCGAAGATGACCAGGTAGAGATAGGCGGATACCCCATCGTCAACGCCTACGTCAACCTGCACCTGAAGCGGACACGCATCTTCGTCATGATGTATCACGTCAACGCAGGCATGGGCAACGCCCAGTCTTTCCTCGTGCCGCACTACCCGCTCAACTCGCGGCTGCTGAAAATCGGCGTCTCATGGAACTTCTACGATTAACCCCTTTTCTTCTTTATATTTATAACAATGGAAACCTCGTACCTGAAAAAACATAAAGCGTGGATATACACCGGCACCGCCGTGACCGGGCTGGTCATTCTACTGGCCGCAACCTTCGCCCTCAAAGACGGGGAGCAAGCCCCGCCCCCCACGGAAACGGCCAGAGACTACGCCGACATCGCCCGCGAAGGCGTCCTGCGCGCCACGACCGAATACAACTCCGTCAGTTTCTTTTTGGAAGGCGACACGGTGACAGGCTTCAACTACGAACTGCTCCAAGCCTTTGCGCGCGACCACGGGCTCCGGGTGGAAATCCACCCCGAAATGGCCTTCGACAAATGCCTGGAAGGACTGGCCAAGGGGAAGTTCGACCTCATTGCCAACGGTATCCTGGCCACCAGCGAACTGAAAGACTCGCTCCTGCTCACCCACCCCATCACACTGGGACGGCAAGTGCTGGTGCAACGCAAGCCTGCGCCGGACGGCAATGACTCCTTGTACGTCAAAAGCCTGCTGGACCTGGCGCGGAAGACCATCTACATCCCTAAAGACTCGCCCTACCTGTTGCGCCTGCGCAACCTGGAAACAGAGATTGGCGACACCATCTACATCCGCGAAATGGAGAAATACGGTCCCGAACAACTCATCTCGCTGGTGGCACACGGCGACATCGACTATGCCGTGTGCGAAGAAAGCATCGCCCTGGCCGCCTCGGACAGCCTGCCCCAGATAGACACGGGCACGGCCATCGGCTTCACCCAATTCTACTCGTGGGCCGTCAGCAAAAAGTCGCCCGCCCTGCTGGACACACTCAACGCCTGGATAGGCCGCTTCAAGCAGAAGGAGGAATACAAACGCATCCTACGCAAGTTTTAAGGCAGGAAAACGAAAATCATCCGGCAAATCCTTGGCCAATCCGAAGAAAAGCACTACCTTTGCGCCCGCCATTACGAGTTAGTGGCATCCATTCAAATCATTAATTAAAAAACTTTTATTTAAATGGCAACAAAAATCAGATTGCAAAGACACGGACGCAAGGGCTATGCCTTCTACTCCATCGTCATTGCAGATGCAAGAGCACCACGAGATGGTCGATTCATTGAAAAGATTGGTACGTACAACCCCAACACCAATCCTGCCACAGTAGATTTGAACTTTGACCGTGCATTGAAATGGGTAATGACGGGTGCACAACCCACCGACACCGTACGCAGCATCCTCTCACGCGAGGGCATCTACATGAAGAAGCACCTCCTGGGCGGTGTGGCCAAAGGCGCATTCGGCGAAGCAGAGGCAGAAGCCAAGTTCGAGGCTTGGAAGAACAACAAGCAGAACGGACTGAACGCCCTGAAATCCAAGCTGGAAGAAGCCAAGAAGGCCGTGGCCAAAGAACGTCTGGAAGCTGAAAAGAAGGTGAACGAAGAAAAAGCCAAAGCCGTAGCTGAAAAGAAAGCCGCCGAAGAGGCTGCCAAAGCAGCTGCCGCCGCAGAAACGCCTGCCGCCGAAGAAGGCGCAGAAGCTCCGGCCGAAGAAGCACAAGCTTAAGACTTGGGCTATATGAGCTTTGGAAAGTAGTCTAAATCCTCTCCGGGCAATACCGGAGGGGATTTTTTTATCCCTCCCCTTGCGGGAACAAAACATCTCGAGGAACCAAAAAACAAAACCCAAAAACAAAAGACGCAATGAAAAAATCCACTTACTTATTGCTTGCCGCCGGTGCCGCCCTCCTGGCCGCCTGTGGCGGAAACCAAGGCTACACCGTGACCGGCACCGTAGAAGGCGCACAGGACGGTGAAACAGTCTACCTGCAAAAGCCCGAAGGGCGCACGTTGGTGAAACTCGATTCGGCCATCGTCCGGGATGGGAGATTCACGTTGGAAGGCGTGCAAGACACAGCCATCGTGTGCTACCTGACCTACCAGGGTGCAAAGCCCGAAGAGGGAAGAGGCATGGACTTCTTCCTGGAAAACGGGGAAATCAACGTGGAACTGGGCGTCAACAGCCACGTGGCCAAAGGAACGCCGAACAACGATGCCTACCAGGTAGTGAGGCAGCAACTGGACGACTTGACCCATCAGGTGTATGCCTTGTATGAGGCGATGGGCGACACAACCCTGACCCAAGAGCAACGCGAGGCCAAAGCGGGAGAGATGGAAGCACTGGACAAAAAGATGGACGAAGTGACGGGCCAAGCCATCGCGGGCAACATCACGAACGCCGTGGGCGTCTACCTCTTGAAGCGCAACTATTACAACATGGGCGTGGAGGAACTCGATACGCTGGTGGGACAAATCCCGGCAGAGTTTGCCAGCGACCCGGCCATCGTCCGCATCAAGGACAACGTGGAGAAGCTGAAGGCCACTGCCCCGGGACAGAAGTTCATCGACCTGGCCATGCAGACACCCGAAGGCAAGGCGGTAAAACTGTCTGACTACGCGGGCCGGGGGAAACTCGTGCTCGTAGACTTCTGGGCCAGTTGGTGCGGCCCCTGCCGACGCGAAATGCCCGCCTTGGTGGAAATGTATGGAAAATACAAAAGCCGGGGCTTCGAGATTGTAGGCGTGTCGCTGGACCGCGACGCCGAGGCCTGGAAGAAGGGCATCGAACAACTGGGCATCACCTGGCCGCAGATGTCCGACCTGAAATATTGGGATTGCGAAGGCGCCCAGGTATATGCCGTGAGCAGCATCCCCCACACCATGCTGGTCGGTGCAGACGGCACCATCCTGGCACGCGGCTTGCACGGCGATGAACTGGAAGAGAAAATCAAGGAAGCACTGGGGAACTGAAAAAGATAACCACGTGACACGACAAAGGAGGGTGTATCGAAAGTGAGCGTTACTATCAAACTGTCATGCTGAACGCATGTGAAGCATCTCCCGAAAGCAAAAGCCAGCAGGAGATCCTTCATACCCCCTCAGGCTCCCCCGTTATCGGGGGAGAAGAACGTTCAGGATGACAGAGCAAAACGATAGTCAAAACCCATTCCGACACACCCTCCTTTTATGCCCACCCGCAAACGCCTTAGAAGGGTATCTGATACTGCCGACGAAGGGTATCTGATACTGCCGACGAAGGGTATCTGATACTGCCGACGAAGGGTATCTGATACTGCCGACGAAGGGTAAGGGTATCTGATACTGCCGACGAAGGGTATCTGATACTGCCGACGAAGGGTATCTGATACTGCCGACGAAGGGTATCTGATACTGCTGACGAAGGGTATCTGATACTGTTGACGAAGGGTATCTGATACTGCTGGCGAAGGGTATCTGATACTGTTCCCCTCAAAGGAAGTCTTCCGACAAATAAGCCTGCGGAAGGGCACGGCAATTATACTGCGACGCCATAGCCTCGCCGTATGCCCCGGCCGAACGGATGCCGATAAAGTCTCCCCGGCGGACCTCATTCAGGTCGACAGCCTTGCCAAAGACGTCAGACGATTCGCAGACAGGCCCTACCACATCATACGTCTGCATCCCAAGCTCCGACGAAAGATTCTCAATCTTGTGATAAGCCTGGTAAAGCGCCGGGCGTACCAGTTCCGTCATGCCCGCATCGAGGATGGCAAATTGTTTCTTCGCCCCTTGCTTGACGTAGAGCGTGCGGGCCACGAGCGTGCCGCATTGTCCCACAACGGAGCGCCCCAATTCAAAATGCAACGTCTGATAGGGACGAAGGCGCAGATGCGTGGCATAGGTCGAGAAGTAAGAACGGAAGTCCGGCACAGACTGGCGGTCAGGATGGGCATAGTCGATGCCGAGCCCGCCCCCCACGTTGATATATTCCACCCGTATCTGGCAAGCCTCCAACCGGTCCTGAAGTTCATTGACGCGGTTGCACAAGGCTACGAAATCACCCATGTCCAGGATCTGCGACCCGATGTGGAAATGCAGGCCGATGAACTCCGTATGCTCCAACTCACGGGCACGCGCTATGACCTGCTCCATATCCTCCATGCGTATGCCGAACTTGTTCTCTGCCAAGCCCGTCGTGATATTGGCATGCGTATGCGCCCCCACGTCCGGATTGATGCGGAGAGCCACCTTTGCACGCCGGCCTTGCAGGGCAGCGCGCTGGTCAATCACCTCCAACTCGGGCACCGACTCGACATTGAAACAATAGATTCCGTTTCTAAGTGCCAGGTCAATCTCCCAGTCCGCCTTGCCCACTCCGGCATAGACAATGCGCCCGGACGGGAATCCAGCCTTCAAAGCCGCCTCAATCTCTCCCCCGCTTACGCAATCTGCCCCCATGCCGGACTGGCGGATGAGCGAAAGCAAGCGCGGATTGGCATTGGCCTTGATGGCATAATGCACCTGGAACCGTTCGTAACGTTCAACCTCGCGGACAATGGCTTGCAAGGTTCTGGCCAAAATATACGTGTCATAATAATAGAAGGGCGTCCTCAAGCCCTCGAATTTGTCAATAGGAAAAGAACCTTTCATCTGGAAATCTTGGTTATCGGTTGAAAAAGGGCGGCCCTAAGGTCGCCCCCATATAATGATTAGAAAAACTTACTCACTGAAGAGTGCTTGGCTGAGAGACTGCAATGCTGCCTTCTTGTCACACTCGCGGATGAGGAAAGAAATGTTATAGTTGCTTCCGCCGAACGAAATCATACGCACGGGAATGTTCCGCATCGCGTCGAGAGCCTTGGCCTCAAAGCCCACGTTCTCCCACTCCAAGTCGCCCACGACGCAAATGATGCACATGTCCCGGTCGACCGTAACGGTTCCGTACTTCTTCAGGTCGTCCAATATCTCGTTCAGATGTTTCACATTATCAATAGACACCGAGACGCCGACCTCTGACGTGCAAATCATGTCGATAGAAGTCTGGTAGCTCTCGAAAATCTCGAACACCTTACGCAGGAAGCCATAAGCCAACAACATCCGGCTGGACTTGATTTTGATGGCCGTGATATTATCCTTTGCCGCCACGGCTTTTATCTTCCCTTTCTCCGTATCGTTCGAGATAAGCGTCCCTTCGGCCTTAGGATCCATCGTGTTCAGCAAGCGCACCGGGATATTGGCATACTTGGCAGGCTGGATGCACGTAGGATGCAGGATTTTCGCGCCGAAATAGGCCAACTCTGCGGCTTCCTCGAAATGCAAATGGCGGACAGGAGAAGTATGGTCGACAATACGCGGGTCGTTGTTGTGCATGCCGTCGATGTCCGTCCAGATTTGTATCTCGGAGGCCTGCACGGCAGCCCCGATCAGCGAAGCCGTGTAATCACTTCCGCCACGCTGGAGGTTGTCAATCTCGCCATAAGCATTGCGGCAGATGAAGCCCTGCGTGATATAAATGTCGGCATCCGGATGCAGTTGGAGTTGGTTCTCTAGTTTCTCCCGGATATAGACAGGGTCCGGCTCCGCATTCTTGTCCGTCCGCATAAACTCGAGGGCGGGCAGGAGCACAGCATTCACCCCTTGCTCCTGCAAATAGAGGTTCATCATGCTCGTAGAAATCAACTCGCCCTGCGCCAGGATGACTTTCTCTTCGAACAGGGTGAACAAGTCCTTCGTGTAAGAACGGATATAGTCGAAATGCCCGCGTATCAACTCGCGGCCTTTCTGCTTGTACTCCGGCGAATCATACAACTGGTCTATGTGCCCCCGATAGGTTGCCTCCAGGCGGTTGATAATCTCGTTAGCCCCCTCGGGGTTCTTTTTATATAGATAGTCCGAAATCTCGACCAATGTGTTCGTCGTCCCCGACATGGCGGAAAGCACGACAATCTTACGTTCGCCATCCGTAATCAACTTGGCCACTTCCTTCATCCGCTGGGCGGAGCCGACAGAAGTGCCTCCAAACTTTAAAACTTTCATTCCAGTATTCATTGTTATCAATTATTAGTTTCTATTCCATTCGTTTCCCCAGCAGACGTTTGTTCCGTCAGGCGATGCTCCCGGCAACAAAACACCCGTCCCGGGAACTCGCGCAGAAGCGCCGTATTATGTGTCGTCACAACCACCAACGTCCCGCCGCGCGACAATCCCTGCAATACCGCCATGATGGCCCGTCCGGTCTCCCCGTCCAGGTTCCCTGTCGGTTCATCAGCCAATATGATCGGCGGCCGGTTGAGGACGGCCCGGGCAATCGCGACACGTTGTTGTTCGCCCCCCGACAATTCATAAGGATACTTATACCCTTTCCGCTCCATGCCTACCAACGAGAGAGCCTCTTCCATACGCCGGGAAATAAGGTTCTGGTCTTTCCAGCCCGTGGCACGCAATACGAACTCCAGGTTGTCTGCTACCGTACGATCCATCAACAATTGGAAATCCTGGAAGACAATGCCCAGCTTCCGCCGCAAATCCGGCAAACGCCTCCGGCGCAACCGCCGAAGGTCAAAACCCAAGACGCACGCATCGCCCCGCTTGATGTCCAATTCACCATACAACGACTTCAGCAAGCTCGATTTGCCGGAACCGACACGCCCTGTCAGGTAGACCAGTTCGCCCGCCCCCAGTGACAAGTCGACTGCTTCCAACACGCACAATTCCTGCTGGCATATATCCACCGCCTTATACGATATCAGTGCTTCTTCCATGTCGAACTGTGGCGTTCTTTCAACTCACGGGCCAAATCTTCTATACGGAATCCCTTCGATGTCAACAGCACGATAAGATGATACAACAAATCGGCGCCCTCGTAAATCAGGCGTTCATCCGAACCGTTGCAAGCCTCGATGACGGTCTCCACGGCCTCTTCGCCCACCTTCTGTGCCATCTTGTTGATCCCCGAACGGAACAGGCTGGTCGTATAAGACCCTTCGGGCATCTCCTCGTGACGGCGGGCAATGAAGTCTTGCAAGGTTTTCAGGAACATGACCGGTTCGGCCTCGTTCTTCTCGCCCCAGCAAGTGTCCGTGCCCAGGTGGCAGACGGGACCTGCGGGATGTACCCGGACGAGGAGCGTGTCGTTGTCACAATCAGCCTTCATCTCGACCACGTGGAGGAAATTCCCGCTTTCCTCTCCTTTGGTCCACAAGCGGTTCTTCGTCCGGCTGAAAAACGTCACCCGGCCGGTTTCCAGCGTTTTCTGGTAAGCTTCTTCATTCATAAAGCCCAGCATCAACACTTTCTCCGTATCGGCATCCTGAATGATGGCCGGCACCAAGCCTCCCATCTTTGCATAGTCTAAATTCATCGTCATTTGTAGTTATTAGAAAAAACATATCCGTTCATAACGCCCGGACGGGTATTCCCTGGGCGCAAAGATACAACTTTAAATCCGGAATCTTTATCTCTCCGAAGTGAAAAACGCTGGCAGCCAAGGCCGCATCGGCTTTACCCTCCAGAAAAACATCCCGGAAATGTTCCCGGGTGCCGGCTCCGCCGGACGCAATCACCGGGATAGACAGACGTCCGGCCAGGGCTGCCAACGTCCCGTTCGCATAGCCGGTCTTCACCCCGTCATGGTCCATGCTCGTGAACAAGACCTCGCCGGCACCACGTTCCTGGGCTTCATAGGTCCAGTCCATCAAGTCGCGCCCGGTCTCCACACGGCCTCCATTCAGATAGCACTTCCAGGAACTGTCCGCCTGGCGTTTCGCGTCAACGGCCAGGACGCAAACTTGCGAACCGAAATGGCTTGCTATCCCGTCAATCAGCCCGGGGTTGCGGAGAGCGGCCGAATTGACGGAAATCTTGTCCGCGCCGGCCTCCAACAGGCGTTCCACGTCCGACAGTTCGTGGATACCCCCGCCCACCGTGAAAGGAATGCTGATATTTTCCGCTATCCGCCGGACCAGTTCCGTAAAAGTCTTGCGCCCTTCGAAACTGGCGGTAATGTCCAGGAAGACCAGTTCGTCGGCGCCCTGGTCGCTATAAGCACGAGCCAGTTCCACGGGGTCTCCGGCATGGCGGAGGTTGACAAAATGGGTGCCTTTCACCGTCTGCCCGTCTTTTATGTCCAAACAAGGAATGATTCTTTTAGCCAACATAATCAATCAGAATAATTAATGGTTAGAGAAAAGCGGTCAGGAACGTTGCCCGGCGGCCAGTTTTTCCAAATCACGCAACGTGATGCGCCCTTCATACAAGGCTTTCCCCACGATGACGGCCGGCATCCCGATGGACTCCAGCGAGCGGATGTCTTCCACGCTGCCCACGCCGCCGCTGGCTATCAGCCCGAGCGAGGGGTAACGCTCCAGGATGGTCCGGTACAGCTCCGTAGCCGGTCCTTGCAGCATCCCGTCGCGGCTGATGTCCGTGCAGACGACTTGCGTCACCCCTTTTCCGCCCACATAATCGTCGAGGAAGGGCAACAACTCGCAGGTGCTCTTCTCTTTCCATCCGCCGGTGGCGACGTAACCGTCGTGCACGTCTGCCCCCAGGATGATGCGGCCGGGGCCATGCTCGCGCAGCCAGCGGCAGAAGGTTTCCGGATCTTTCACGGCCACGCTGCCGCCGGTCACCATAGCCGCCCCGCATTCGAAGGCCACCCGCAGGTCGTCGTCCGTCTTGATGCCCCCGCCGAAATCGATGCACAACGCGGTGGCGGCGGACAGGCGTTCCAACGTTTTGTAATTCACAATATGGTGAGAAGCGGCCCCGTCCAGGTCTACCACGTGCAAGCGGGTGATGCCATGCGCTTCGAACGCCTTGGCCACCTCCACGGGGTCGTCGTTATATACTTTCTTGCTCTCATACTTCCCTTGCGAGAGCCGCACACACTTCCCTTCAATCAGGTCGATGGCTGGAATCAATTCTATCATATCCTAATTCTGTTTATACTGACCAATCCTGATTCATTGCCTATGCTACGGCGGCCGGAATACCGACTCAACATCGCCAAGTCAACGAATCAATCCAGAATCATGGTACATGATTCTGGGAATCATGGTACATGATTCTGGGAATCATGGTACATGATTCTGGGAATCATGGTACATGATTCCCCACCAAGTCCTTACTTCAACATTGCCAACTGACGGTCTTCACCCGTCAACGTGCCAAAGAAAGGAAATTGCGCAAGATACGCTCGCCCACGCCGCCGCTTTTCTCGGGGTGGAACTGGGTGGCGTAGAAATTATCCTTCTGCAACGCGGCGCTGAACGGGTGGATGTACTCCGTCACCGCCGCCGTGCACTCATGCAGCGGCACATAGTAACTATGCACGAAATACACGTACTCGTCCTTCCCGTCCGCAAACCCGTCGAACAGCGCGCTGCGCGTCCGCCCGATGGTGTTCCACCCCATGTGCGGCACCTTGTCTTCATGCCTGCGAGGCACAAACCGCTTGACATCCACGTCGAAGATGCCCAACCCGTCGGCATCCCCTTCTTCCGAATGCCGGCACATCAACTGCATCCCCAGGCAGATGCCCAGCACCGGTTGCGTCAACTCGCGGACCACCTGGTCCATCCCCGAAGCACAAAGGTGGCGCATCGTCGTGGCCGCCTCGCCCACGCCGGGGAATATCACGCAATCCGCCCGGCGCAACAGTTCCTTGTCAGCCGTGATGACCGGCTCCACCCCGAGGCGGCGCAAGGCATAGTCCACCGAGCGTATATTGCCCGCATTGTATTTAATGATAGCAACACTCATCTCTTCCTACTTCAACTAAATATGACTGTTTTATTCTTATAAGTCAGGATTTTCCGCTCGATATGCTTTTGGACGGCACGGGACAGGACAATCTTCTCCAGGTCCTTGCCCTTGTTGACCAAGTCCTGCACGGTATCCTTGTGCGTAATCCGCGCCACGTCCTGCTCAATGATAGGCCCCGCGTCAAGGTTTGTCGTCACATAATGGCTGGTTGCCCCGATAATCTTCACCCCCCGTTCGAAAGCGGCATGGTAAGGCTTGGCCCCGACAAAGGCCGGGAGGAAAGAATGATGAATGTTGATAATGCGGTTCGGGAAAGCATCAATCAACTGTTCGGACACCACCTGCATATAGCGCGCCAAGACGATGAAGTTCACCCGATGCTCTTCCAGCAACTCCAACTCACGCCGCTCCTGCTCCAACTTGTTCTCTTTAGTAATCGGAAAAACATAGAAAGGAATCTCAAACCGCTTGGCCACAGGCTCCAGGTCCGGATGGTTGCTGATGATAAGCGGAATATGGACGTTCCACTCCCCCGCCGAATAACGTGCCAGCAAATCGTACAGGCAATGGGACATCTTCGACACGAAAATAGCCATGCGCGGAGTATAATCCGAGAAATACAAGCGGAACTCCATCCCGTATTTCTGCGCATAGAGCGTGGCAAAGTAGTCATGAATCTTCTCTTGAGGCACCAAGAAAGACTCCAGTTCCCATTCGATGCGCATGAAGAAAATATTCTCCACATGGTCCACATGCTGGTCCAAATAGACAATATTCCCTTTATTGACGGTAATGAAGTCCGTCACCTCGGCCAAAATGCCCGGCCGGTCCGGACAATGCAACAGCAATTTAGCAGTTTTCATCTTTTCCTTTCTTTTTGATCACCATATTATCGTTATGCGGATGCAAAAATAACGATTAATTGATAAACTACGAACATTTTCATAAAAAGAACTCCATGAAAGGCACAAAAGGCTTCCATACCGCCGTACGTTCATTGGCACCTCTCCCCACTTGCTTTCCGCTGGGCATATCCATACTTCCCGATTTAAACAAGCCTTAAAAAAGGATTTTATCCAAATATTTAGTATGTTTGCACAAAAAATAAGAGAAAGCTTATGTTGATATTTAACACGACTTATCACGTAGAGGAAGATCAGGAAAAATATTTCCTCATCTGGATGCAAGAATATTATTTGCCAGAGGTTGAAAAGAAAGGCATGCTCCATGCCCCGCGTATGACCAGGATATTAAGCCATCATGAAGAAGGAAGTGCTTGTTTCTCCGTCCAGTTCGAAGTAGAAGATTCCACATTACTGCACCATTGGCACTTAGAACAAGGCGCACAATTAACAGAAGAAATGCAGAAGATTTTTAAGGAAAAAGTAGTAGGATTCCCTACACTGATGGAAGTTATCGTATGAAGCAAACAGCCAAAGAAAACATTATATTGGGAATCGACCCGGGCACAACCATCATGGGATATGGCATCCTTCGCGTACTGAATGGGAAACCGGAACTGATAGCCATGGGCATCATAGATTTGCGCAAGTTTGCCAACCATTACCTTAAATTAAAGCACATACATGAACGCGTGCTGAGCATCATCGAAAGCTACTTACCCGACGAAATGGCCATCGAAGCCCCCTTTTATGGAAAAAACGTACAATCTATGCTAAAATTAGGACGTGCTCAGGGCGTCGCCATGGCCGTAGCTTTGAGCCGTGACATCCCTATCACCGAGTATGCTCCTCTAAAAATAAAAATGGCTATCACAGGCAATGGGCAAGCCTCCAAAGAACAAGTAGCAGACATGCTGCAACGGATGTTGCACTTCCGGAAAGAAGATATGCCTACGTTTATGGACGCGACAGATGCTTTGGCAGCCGCTTATTGCCACTTCTTGCAGATGGGACGCCCTACCACAGAAAAAAGCTATCGCGACTGGAAAGATTTTATTGCCAAGAATCCGGCCAAAGTTGCCGTCAACCGTTAATAATTAAGACGGAATCCTGCTTGCAGGGTAAAGCAAAAAGGTTGTTCCTTGCGTATTGTCTGAATATCCGAACCGTCATCAAAGTAGTAGCTTACCCCTGGTTCTACATAAATACCAACACGACGGCTGAAATTGTATTGAGCCCCCACGGCTGCCAATGCCGATAATTGAACAGGATCCACAAGTGTCGTTTCAGTGCCTATTTTCCCATAAACACACTTTTCGACCATCCCCCCTGCCGAAACATATAAAGCTATATTTCTCCTATCTAAAAAATTCCAGTTTGCACGAAGAGGGATACCTAAATAATGCAATTTCTGGCTGACTTCCTCAGTGCTCCCTTCATACCAAACATCCGATGCCAAATAAGAATAAACCAAACCCGTTTCAATAGAAAAACCTTTAGATAGATTCTTCCGGACAGAAAAGCCGGCACTTATCGGCTGTTTATGATCAATGGATATAATCTGATGCGTACGAGCCTGCAAATAAGGAAGCCCGTTTTGGAAAACCAAATCCTGCCCATTAGGAATAATGACCACCCCATTGGAAGCAGCGGTCAAATCCAAATCCACATAATTGGTTCCAGGGGAGGACAGCTTCTGATAACCGTTTGCGTTTTGGTCATCAGCCAATTTACCACTCGCATTCCCAACTGAGAAAGACACAGCCCATCCTTTTCCATGAGAACGGGGAGAATCATCCGCAATAGCCAACAAAGAGTTTTCCACTTCTGGTAAAACTGTATTCTTTGGAGCCTTCACTCGTTGTTCCGAATGCTTTTCGTCCTCCCTGTGAAAGCTTATAGAATCTTGCAGTTCACTCTTTCCAAGAATACTTTGAGCCTTTGGAGTAATAGCCAACAAACTAGGGAATAAATCTTTTTGAGCTGCCAAAGGCTTCAACCGCTTCTCTACAACCACGTCTTCCTGTTCTACATATCGAGGAGGCACATTAATATCTATAACCGATGCTACAACTTGTTCTGAAGACTTTTCCATAGGAGCCTTCCCATCCGTCAAACGCAAACCAATAAGCGACAATGCCCCTATCAAGATAGCAGCAACAGCCGCAATCTTCCGATAAAATGACATATGCCTAATACGAGAAGCTGACAAATCACGCTCCAAACGTTCCCAGCCAAGGTCTGGTAAGGGCTCCGAATGTTCTGCCAGACGTGCCTTTATTTTTTCCAACCAAACTTCATTATCCATATTAGTATTCTTTTCCTTATTCATATTTCTTCACCCAGTTACGTATTTTAGTAGCCAATGAGGCTTTGGCTCTTGTCAATTGAGAAGCAGAAGATTTCTCGTTTATCCCCAACAAAGCAGCAATCTCCTTATGTGATTTCCCTTCGAATACATATAGATTTAATACAGTACGATACCCTGGAGGCAATTCACGAATAAATTGCATTAACACATCCTGGGGTATCATATCAATAATAGACGGATCCGGTTCATCATAAATATCAGAAGTATCGTCAAGGGTAGCAGCTTGATTCATCACATCATTACGACGTAAGTATTGCAAAACAACATTAATAACCACTCGCTCCATCCAAGCCCGTAAAGAGCCAGGTCCCCTCCATGTAAATTTACGAAACGATGCAAACAACTTCAAAAAGCCATCATGCAGCAAGTCTTCAGCAGTATCGCTGTCGCCCGTATAACGAAGACACACACTTAACAAGCGCCCTGCATATCGTTCATATAGCACTTGATAAGCAGTCCTATCTCCTTGCTTACAGTGTTCGGCTAGTTCTTGCTCTTCCATCCTTTTTTTGACACATGTTTGGTATGTAAATACAAATCAAACAAATTTACTGCATAGGATAAAAAGAAATTCCTCATTTTAGTTTCTTTAATACTAATTTGTGCAGTATCTAATGAGTTTGTTTGTTACTTTATCGATTGAAATAAAGACATATTCCTTTTTATATGAAAAAAATAACTTCCACACTAGTATACCTATTGTTAGGGACATTTTCCTTACAATCATGCCTAAACGATAGTGCATATACAAGCGAAGACTTGCTCTTTGCCATTGGGACTATCCGTGTGATAGAACAACAAGATTACTATTTTGAATTGGACGAAGGAAGCCTATTGTATCCCAGCGACACAGTATCGGTACACAACTATCCAATTAAAGATAATCAACGGGCATTTGTCTACTTTAGCCTATTAGAGGAGAAACTTCCCGATTATAACTACAATGCAAAAATCGAACACATTGAAGATATATTGACCAAAGATATCTACTATATGAACATGGAAGACTTAGACAGTATTGGCAATGATCGTATTGACGTAGATAACATTTGGTTATCACAAGACCACATCAATATAGTATACAAGTTCTATCACAGCAACAATCCTCAAAAAGCACACATGTTAAATTTAATTGTGAATGAAAGTATCAGCACGACAGAAGATGAATATTTGCATTTAGAATTTCATCACAACGCATATAATGATACCCCTTTGCAAGGTGGTACCGGAATCGTATCCTTCAAATTGAATAATATCCGCCAACAACTCAATAAGAAGAAGGGATTAAGTATATATGTAAACACTCTATATGACGGAATAAAGACATTCACTATTGAAAAAAATCATTGAATCCTCCTCAAATTAATTTTCGAATAGCACCTTTGCATCTACAATGCATCTCCGTGTCGGCTACAATACAGTTTTATAAAACGAGTAATCACAAATAAAACCATAACTTTTTTATTCAATAAAACTTCATCTTATAAGCAAAAAGGAAAGACAGGCGTTGATATGACAGATAAAAACCAAGAATAGAGAGAATATTATATATAAAAAAAGATCCCCTCCCCAGTT
>CASEKR010000075.1 GCA_949288585.1 uncultured Bacteroides sp.
TGCATTCCGACGTAAGAAACCACCAGTGTACCCGCCGAACTTAAGCATCTATATTCCGCTGTTCCTCAGTATATTACAAAACGGCATTTTACTTGGGGCTCTTTGGGTATATGCTGATTATTAATCTGTTAGGAAGGAGAGAATGCCGGGAATTGATACCCGTGTTCTACCCGTTTCGGTCATACATCACTTGAAATCAGGAGGTTACAGAAACTTCCTATTCCTCTTGTAATACCGGCTGGTTACCCGGCTCTACGTCTGCTCCCCGGCAGGATCACATGTCTTCCAAGGAGAGGCAGGCGGCATCTATCGTATAGCCATGCAACAGGGAGTGCCGCAAGTAATCTACTTTTTGTTGGAATATTTCCGGTTTGAAGTTCTTTTTCTGCCGCTTTACTTCGGCAACAAACGCATGTTTCTTCTCCAAATACAAGGCAACGATGTCTATTTCGCAGTCTCCTTTGGAAGCATTCCACCAGCTTCCTATTTGCGCGAACCGGCCTTCTTCCATCATTTTTTCTTTGAAATAATCCTCCAGCATGATGCCTGAAAATGTGGGATAGTCCTGCCGGATACGCTCTTGCAGAGCTTTGAAGTTTTTGGATTCAATCAGCAGGCGGAAGTTGTAAAAATAGCGGAACCAGAAGTTCAGAAATTTGTCGCAGATGCAGTAGCGCACATTCCTCGAACCCTCCTTGCTCAATATAGGCCGCCGGCGGGCAATGAGATGATAATCATTCTCTAACTTGCCCAAATAGCCGCCTATTTCCATTTGCATCATCGAGTTCAGCTTATTGCGCTCGGTCTGTCCGGAAGAAATCAACGCCAATATGGAAAAATAATTGCCATATTCTTTTCCGAACTCTTCGATGAGATGAGTGCGGCCTTCGTCGATAAACAAAGAATCTTCCTTCGTCATAAAGGCAATCATGGCTTGCACGTCAAGCGCTTGTGCATCTACAAATTGTTCGATGTATTTAGGCACCCCGCCTGTAAAAGAATACAGTGCCAGCAGATCGTCTGCTGTGTGCGTGGGCGCATAATCTTGCAAAATTTGTTTCATGGTAGAAACCGGAAAAGCTTCCAGCCGTATCAGCGCGTCCGCTCTGCCGAACAAAGGTTCTTTTTTGTCCCTGAATATCCGCTCCATCATGGTTGTCACCGAGCCGCTGATCAGCAGGTTGACATGCCCGGCTCGCCGGAATCGGTCCCAATAATGCTGGATATCGCCAAAAATGGAAGGATTGACATATTGGAAATCTTGAAATTCGTCTATGATAAGGTTGAAAGACAGCCTGGTAGACAAATCCATGATGAAAAAAAACAGCGAGCGGAAATCTGCATACTGCCCTGGTACCTTAATGCCTAATGAGAACTCCAGTTCTTCCACGAAATCGCGGCACAACAACGCTTCATTTTTGCGGCTTACGAAGAAATAAGCCGTTTTTTCTCCCTCCACCGATTTCAGCAGCAGGCTGGTTTTCCCAATGCGTCGGCGGCCTGTTACCACTGTCAACCGTGAAAACTCGTTGAAAGCAATCTTTTTGATTCGCTCCAACTCTCCCAACTCTCTTTCTCTGTCATAAAACCTCATGCGTAACCCTTTATGTGTGAGACATATCGTAAAGTAACAGCGGTTACAGTAACCACTGTTACTTTGCAAAGATACTAATTCCCGCTCATTCTCCGCGTAGGAGCGACGATTATTTTTCCTGCCCAAGCCCTACTAAAGTCGTTCTTGGGTCGTACCTGGGTCTTACCTTGTTCTTGCCCATAGACAAGAGCGAGGTGGGAGGGAAATAAGGCTTTGACAGGAAAGAGTCCCTACTTGCAATGGCTTTTCAGGTCGTGCACGATGGTGCGGTCCGACACGTCGGCATAAATCTGCGTCGTCTTCACGTTCTTGTGTCCCAGCAACCTTTGCACCGTGGTGATGTTTACACCTTTATATATTAATAAGGTGGCATTGGTGTGCCGCGCGGCGTGGAAGGAGAAAGGCCGCTCCAACCCTGCCATCCGGCCCAGGACGCGCAGGCGTTTGTTGACGTTCGAGTTGTCGGGCAGGCGGAAGAAGCGGGCCGGGCAGTCGGCATATTTCTCCAGCAGGGCCAGGCATTTGCCCCCGAAGAGCAGGGAGAGGGGCAGCCGCACTTCGACCTGGGTCTTGACCGAACGGTAGACCAGCCAGCGTTCGCGGCCCACGTCGACGATGTTGCGGGCCGACAGGCTGGTGAAGTCGGAATAGCGCAGCCCGGCGTAGCAGCAGAACAGGAAGGCGTCCAGCGTGTGCTGCAATTGCGGGCAACGGCGGTCGGGCACCAGCCGCTCCAGGCGCGCCAGTTCCTCGGGGTTCAGGCGCGTGTGGCGGTAGGCAGTCGTCTTTATCTTGTAGTGGAGGAAGGGGTGGCTCTGCGCGGGCAGGTATCCCTTGTGGACGGCGGCATTGACGGGGCGTTTCAGTTGCTTCATGTGCTTGGCGATGGTGTTGACGTGGTAGCCCCGTTGCCGCATGAAGGTTTCGAAGTCGCAGAGGAACTCCAGGGTCAGTTCGGAAAACAGCACGCCCCGTCGGAACTCCCGCAGCACGTTGAAGGTGGACCAGAGATTGCGTCGGGTGCTCTCCCTGACGGCGGCATTCCGCACTTCACGCTCAAAGAAGGCCAGAAAGGAATCCCCCGAGCCCCCGGTTTGCAGTTCGGCTTTCAGAGTTTCCAGGCTGACGGGCCTTCCCTGTTTCCACATTTGCAGTTCCTTCTCTTCCATGGCGGCCACAAAGGCATAGAGCCGCCGGTTCAGCGCCTCGGCGTTCGGATGCCTCTTCACCTGCCGCTTGCGCGCGTCCCATTGCTCGGGCTTCAGGTAAACGTGCGTGGAGAAATACTTTTTTCGCCGCTCCAGGTAGGCTTCCACTTGCACCAAGGCTTCCCCTTGGCAATTCAGCACATGCTTCCGGTTATACACCAGTTTGTAAACAATTTTCTTCATCTTGCATATATTTATTAGGGTTATAGCCGGACAGGGGAAGAAGCGGGAAATCAAAAAGTAAATTCCGGCAGCCGTTCCGCTGCGCAAGAGGGTGGCAAGATAGGGATGTTTGCCGTACTAACAGAACAAAAAAAGCCCGTTTTTGCTGACAATTTGCCTGAAAAGGCCTCCGAAAGGCTCAGATATTTAACCTTTTTATTAAAAAAACGAGTGAATCTTAATGGAAAACCCCGGAAAACCGCGTTCATTTTGACAGAGATAGAGGAATATAGCCTGCATTTTTGCTATCAAACATATGTTGTGCAACATAAATAGCCTTATTGGATTAACAAATTGATAGAATCACAAGGTTTTTTCAAATAAGCAGTTGTCCTCTTTATATTTATTAATATATTTGCACGTTGTTAGAGTAAAGAATCAATTAATGTAAAGTTAAACTTTAAGCGAGAATTTATGAAAAGAAAATTAATGCTGTTATTGGCCTGTCTTTTTGTGGGGATAGGCTTGGTAACTGCCCAGACACAGAGGGTCACAGGTGTTGTGATTTCCGACGAAGACGGGCAGCCGGTTATTGGAGCGTCAGTGATGGTAAAAGGCACCCAGCAGGGTACGATTACTGACGTAGATGGTAAGTTCACTTTGACGAACGTACCAAGTTCGGCGGGTACACTGGTGGTTTCTTACGTCGGAATGCACCAGCAGGAGGTTGATATTCAACCGAATATGACTATCCGCATGAAGACCAACGCGGAGTTGCTGGACGAGGTGATGGTCGTGGCGTATGGTACGGCGAAGAAGTCTTCCTTCACGGGATCGGCCAGCGTGGTTGATGGCGAAAAAATAGCCAAGATGCAGACATCCAATGTCTCAAAATCATTAGAAGGTGCCATGGCCGGCGTGCAGATTTCGCAGAGCAGTGGCCAGCCGGGTTCGCAGGCCAGCATTTATGTGCGTGGTATCGGTTCTATTTCGGCTAACCGCGAGGCGCTGATTGTGGTAGACGGGGTGCCGTATGAAGGCAATTTGAACCAGATAGCTCCGGGCGACATTGAATCTATGACGGTCTTGAAAGACGCGGCAGCCAACTCTTTGTATGGTGCGCGTGGCGCCAACGGCGTAGTGCTGATTACCACGAAACGGGGACAAAGCGGAAAGACCAAAGTCACTTTTGAAAACCGTACCGGTGTCAATATGCGCGGTGTGCCTACTTATGATGTGTTGAGCGATCCGGGAGAATATTATGAACTTTATTGGGAAGCCATGCGCAACAATGGCGTGTTCAATCAGAATATGTCTTATGCCGAGGCCGGTGCCTATGCTTCACAGAACTTGGTAAACGAACTGGGAGGATACAATAATTATAATGTGCCGGCTGCGGAATTGGTAAACCCGGTAACCGGGCGGTTGAATCCTAATGCGCGACTGCTCTATCATGATGACTGGTTGGAAGAAGCATTCCGTCCTGCCATGAGACAAGAGAATACCATTTCGTTGAGCGGTGGTACGGAGAAAACCACTTATTATGCTTCCTTGGGCTACCTATATGACAATGCATATACTGTAAATTCGGACATGCAGCGCATCAACGCGCGTGTGAAAGTGGACCAGGAAGTGAACGATTGGTTCAAAGCAGGCTTCAACTTGGCATACAGCAATGTGAAGTCCAATTCTCCCAATGTAGGCAGCACCAGCTATTCGTCAATCTTCTACTTTGGGCAGCAGGTTGCTCCTATCTATCCTGTTTACATGTATGACAGCGAAGGTAACAGGGTTTACGATGCACAGGGGAACGTGCGTTATGATTATGGTACGGAAATGGGCAAACGCCCCATCGGCGCCAATGCGCACCCCATCGACCAGCAGTTGCACAACATCTATAAAGGTACGGCGGATGTAATCAATGCCAAGGCTTATGCAGAGTTCTCTTTCCTGAAAGATTTCAAATTGACGGTCAATGCAAGTATTGACAATTTCAATTCACGTACCGTTAGTTTCCAGACTCCTATTGGTGGCGACGCCCAGAATGTAAATGGACGCGGCACTACGGAAATGAGCCGTTACTATGTCATCAATGCCAACCAGTTGTTGAATTGGTCGCACACGTACAAGCAGGTGCACAACGTGGAATTGTTGCTGGGTCATGAGACCAAGCAAGACCGCAGTGAGGGCATTTGGGCTCAGAAAGAAAATTTCCTTGTGCCTGACAATCCGGAACTGGACAATGCTGCCAAGTTGTCCGATGCCAGTTCCAGCGCGGCTGAATACTCTTTGGAAGGCTATTTCGGCCAAGTGAAATATAATTACGATGAGAAATATTATGTATCGGCCAGCTATCGCCGGGATGCTTCCAGCCGTTTCCATCCGGACAACCGTTGGGGCAGCTTCTGGTCGGTAGGCGCGTCGTGGCGCATCAACAAGGAGAGCTTCATGGAAGATCTTACTTGGATTGAAGACTTGAAGCTGAAAGCCAGCTTCGGTACGCAGGGTAATGACGAGATCGGTAATAACCAACCCTACAAGGACCAATACCAAGTAGTGAGCAACGACGGAGAAATCGGTATCCAGTACGTTTTCCGTGGTAACAAGGATATCACTTGGGAGAAGAGCAACAACTTCAACGCCGGCGTAGAGTTCCGCTTCTGGAACAAGCTGTCCGGTACGGTGGAATACTTCAATAAGACTACTTGGGACTTGCTTTATTATAAACCTCTGCCTCCCTCGCAGGGTGTGCCGAGCGGCATTTATGAGAATACGATGCGCATGCGCAACCAAGGTGTGGAAATCGAGTTGAGCTATGATGTGTTCAATACGAACGATTTCAAGTGGAACATCTCGTTGAATGCCACGCATTATAAGAATGAACTTCTGGAGTTGCCCGCAGACCGCCCACAGGATGGCTGGGCCACAGGCAACTATTTCCGCAAGGTGGGCAAGCCTTTGTATAACTACTATGATTATGTATTCGCAGGCGTAGACCCCGAGAATGGCGATGCGTTGTATTGGGCTGACGAGAAGGACGAGAACGGTAACGTTATCGGCAAGAAGACTGTGAACTCGACAAGCCTGGCTACCCGTTATGAACTGGGCAAGTCTCCGATTCCCGACTTGTACGGTGGATTCTCCACGACAGCAGAAGCCTTCGGTTTCGACCTGAGCGCCACTTTCGCTTACCAGATTGGCGGCTGGGTATATGACGCGATGTACAGCGGATTCATGCACTCGGGTACTGCCGGAAACAACTGGCACAAAGACATCTTGGACCGCTGGACGCCGGAAAACCGTTATACGGATGTTCCGCGTCTGCAAATCAATGATTTGAACTTGAGCTGCTCGGGCGACCGTTCGCTGACCAAAGCTTCTTACCTGAGCTTGCGCAGCCTGACTATTGGTTACACTTTCCCGAAACGTTGGGTGGGAAAGGCCAATATTGAGAACCTGCGCGTATATGTAGTGGGTGACAACTTGTTCTTGCTGTCCGCCCGCCGGGGCTTTGATCCTCGTCAGAGCATCATGGACGGTACGACCGGATACAACTACTCTGCAATGCGCACTGTTTCATTAGGTATTAACTTAGAGTTCTAAAGCAAAGAAATTATGAAATACATAAGAAAAATATTCCTTACAGCCGTAGCCGGTCTGGCTTTGGCGGCTTGTAGTGACGACTATTTCGACGTTGAGAATGCCGGAGTGGCCAGCCAAGACGAAATAGATGAAATCGGTTCCAGCAGTCCGGATGCATTGATCAAGGTGGTTGAGCCGTTGATGTTGGGACTTAACAATTATACGTACCAGTTTGATACGCAAGGAACGGCGACTTCCGACTCGCCCAACCACAACGACTTCGGCCTGATGAGTATTTACCACCTGGGCGACGTGATGAACGACGACTTGGCTTTTGAAGTAGCAGGCAGCGGTTGGTTTACATACGATTATCAGTTGGACTACTGGGGAGCGCAGTATGTCCGCCCGTACTTCTATTGGAATTTCTTTTATTCCATCATCAGCAAGGCCAACGAAATCATCTCCAAAATCTCGGACGATGTGGAGAATGCCGACCTGAAGGCCTACAAAGGCGAAGCCCTGACTTACCGCGCTTTTGCACACGCATATCTGGCACAAATGTTCCAACAAACCTACGTGGGCAACGAGAACGCTCCCGGAGTACCTATTGTATTGACGCCAGAAGAAGCCGAAAGCGCTTACGCCGGACGCGCTCCCCTTTCCAAAATCTATGCACAAATAGAGAAAGATTTCAAGAGGGGCATCGAGTTGCTGGCCGGTTGGAAAAGGCCTAACAAGACGATGATTGACGAACAAGTGGCCGCAGGCCTGTATTCACGCGTCTGCCTTGTGACCAACAATTGGGATGATGCCATCACGTATGCTCAAAAGGCCCGTCAGGGGTACAGCGTATATTCACCGACGGAATTGGTGGCCGACAACGCATTCAATAACATCAATGCCAAGGAATGGATGTGGGGAGCTGACATCACGGCAGAGACCTCCACGGCGTTCGCTTCTTTCTTCTCGTTCATCTGCTCGTATGATGCAGGCTACGGCGGCGACGTTGGCCAGTATCGTAAGATTGATGCCAAGCTGTATGACTCCATGCCGTCCACAGATGCGCGCAAGCTGTTGTTCAAACACACCAGCACCGGCGTGCAATATACAGACCAGGAAAGCAGATTCCCGGAATATACGAACATCAAGTTCAAGAAAGTGAACAACTGGGAAGCCGACTACATCTATATGCGCGTTTCCGAGATGATTCTGAACGAGGCAGAAGCCTTGGCGCACAAGGGAGACGGTGCTGGAGCCGCACGCGTATTGAAGGAACTGATGTCCCAACGGGATCCGGCATGGAACAAGGCTACCGTGACAGTCGATGAGGTGTACCAGCAGCGCCGCCTGGAGTTGTGGGGCGAAGGCTTCTCATTGTTCGACCACCTGCGCCTGAAGAAAGGCATCGACCGCAACTATGAAGGCACTAATCACCTCCAAAGTGCACGTTACACGATTGATGCCGGCAGTTGGTATTTCCTCTTCCAGATTCCTCAAAGCGAATTGGATAACAGCGATGCCATTACGGCGGCTGAACAAAATCCGGCTCCCACTGAGAGTAAAACGAAAGAATGATGATTTATTAATATAACATGCTCAATATGAAAAAGATATATGCAATCTTGTTGATGGGTGGCCTGTTGTTTTCCAATAGCGCCTGTGAGAGTGATGCCACGTTGGACGAAACAAGACCGGCCACGGTGGAATTGCCATCTGTCTCCTTAGGGAATGTCACGCTAAATAAAACTGAAGTGACGTTTGAAGTCTCGTTGAATGGTTTGGGCAATCCGGCTGCGCGCGAATATGGGGTATTGGTCAGCACGGAAGAACAACCGGGACTGGAAAATTCCACTGCCATAGCAGCGGACATGGCCGAGGCAACGGCTACGTTGTCGGGATCTTTTTCTCCCGGCACCACTTACTATGCTTGTGCCTATGCCCTGACTGCTAACGAACTGGTTACTTCCGAGGTGAAATCCTTCACTACCGAGTCCCACTATTTGGGCGCCATCTTGGGTGAGAAAGTGCTGAATGGCTATAACTACCATGCGGATGGCGAATACCCGATAGCCGTGACCATTACGGCAGATGAAGAGGATGAGACGGTGGCTTATATGAGCGGCCTGTATTCATTTGCTTTGCCGGCAGGTTATGAATTGAATTTGACTCCGGTCAAGATGGTATTCGACTTGGAAGCCGGCACGGTAACCATTCCCGGTGAGCAAATAACCAGCGACAACCAGTGGGGAAGCTATGCATATAGCTTTGTGGATGCCGAGGGCTATATAGTTTATGAAGACAATGTCGGTACCATAGAAAATGGTGTCATATCTTTCTCATGCCTGGGTGCCTTTATCATTGAGGGACAAAATAGTGGGCTGCCCCATTTCTTGTATTATGACATGACCATCCAATAATAAGCGACGGATATTCTTATTGGGAGAGGGTGTATCGGAATGATGCGCCCTCTCTTCTTTATGGACGGGTCGGGAAATAACGGATTTCTTAAATTCCTACGCTACAATATGTTAAATATAAACCTGTTATACACCTTCAGAAATACTTAAGTATTTCTGCGGGAATAATCAGGTGAAGCGATGAAGAGGTAAATATTCAGGACTTTCATGCTCATTACCATGTATGGCTACAAGTTCCTCAACCAAATTTCAAAGAACTTGTCATAAATACTGTAAGTACCTAATTCATGGGTGATGAAATCTTTATCCAACAGCCCCTTGACGGCTCCTTGTACGGAACTGGCTGTCAGTTTATAGTTCTTGAGGAAGCGGGAAGAAGTGATTCCGCATGCTTTCCCTTCTTTGCAAATGGCCATCAACACTTCCTTTTGCTTGGGAGGAAGCTGGTAGAGCAAAGAGGAATACGTGAAACTTAGTTGCGATAAGATGTTGTTTATGGCGGTATCTACCTTGTCTACCTGGCAGACTTCGCCCGGATTGGTCATGGCATACAGGGAATTGGCCACGAACTGCACATACCAAGTGATACCCTCAAAACGATTGTAGATTTCCTCGATAGTCCTTTCCGCGATGAGCTTCCCGGCTTCGGCAAAATGCTTTTGAATGAACGGGACATAGGCTTGCAAGGGAATAGGCTTTAGTTCCATGATGGCTGTGCTTTGGTAGAAAGGCCGTGCCGGGCTGGTGAAGATTTCTCCCATCAAGTGACGTTGGGAACCGGCATAGATGAAAGTGGCATTCGTGCAATGCTGCATATAGGTCCTTAGTAGGGCTTCTACGTTGGCTTCCGGGTAAAGGGCTATGGCTTGAAATTCATCAATGGCCACGATGCAAGGCTTGTCAGCATGCTCCAAGTAATGGAAAATCTCATCCAATGTTACTGTGGGCGCTTTGATGTCACCCATTTCGATATTCCAACTGGGATTACCGGAAAAGTCGAAAGAAATGCCTGCACGCAAAGATGACAGATATCCCAGGAATACTTCCCAGGCTTTCCTGCCTTTGGGCTTCAAGGTATTCAACAAACTTTTGCCAAGTTCGAATACAAATTCCTGCAAATTCTTAGTCGCGTATATATCGACTAAAAAACGGTAATAGTCATCAGCTATTGCCTTTTGGTGGAAACAATGGGAAATCAATCCTGTTTTGCCCAACCGGCGTGGGGAGATAAGGGCTGTATTGTTGCCGTTGGTGAGATAGCGAAGTAAAGTTTCCGTTTCGTCCGTACGGTCGCAAAAATATTCGGCAGAAATATATCCGTTGGTCAGAAAAGGGTTCATTTTACTCATGGCGGAAAGTTTTATGCAAAGATAATTATAATATTATTATAATGCTAAGAACCTGTTTAAATTTTCATTTTCCCTGTCTAAGGGAACAAAGTGAAGAATCTCCCTATGTGATAAAAGCAAAGAAGAGATGTTTCGATTTCGCTCCGCTTCACTCAACATGACAGAGAAAGAAGCTTTAAAGTGAAACTGCCTGCACTCCAATGAAAGGCTCTATGCTTCGTGTGTGCTGAGAACGTAGGATTATCTATTGTAATTTATACCGATGCAAATATAGCTATTTCTGTCCATTATGATAGACAAATGGCGATTATTTCTGTGTGGCAGCAAGAGAATACAGGCAAGTCCCCTGTTTTCACAAAAATATCACAGAAACAAGATACCCCTTGCCCCATTCCGGGATGAAAAAGCTTTCCTTAAGAAATAGTTAAAGAATGGTCAATTTTCATTACAAAAGAACATTCATTGCCTGTCTTTTGCAAAGCCCTCTTCTTGTAGAACAGGCAGCATCGCCTAAAGAAAGGGTGGCATCAGTCTGAAAACCTTTGTACGTTTGTGGCAGCAACCCGGTATCTTCCAATAACTATACAATTATTCCGTAACATATTATTGCCCAGTATATTATAGATGATTTTCGGTAGAAAACCGGTAGAAACAAATCTGCCTTCCATTCGAGTAAATTCCTGTATGACAATGGGATGCAGATTCATACCAAGTATGCCCTTCTTTCTCATATTCCTGATTTACAAAAGATTACGCCTTACCAAGTTCGGCGGGTACACTGGTGGTTTCTTACGTCGGAATGCAGACGCAAGAGGTTGATATTCAGCCGAATATGCATATAACCATGCTGACCGATTCCGA
>CASEKR010000076.1 GCA_949288585.1 uncultured Bacteroides sp.
TCGTCCATCCAGCCGCCGTCCCAGTGGATATTGAGGATGGCATACATGCCGGCGTTCATGCAATAATCCACCACCTCCGTCACGCGGGCCATCCATGAAGGCTGGATGGTAATCCCGTCGGCCTCCAGGTATTGGTTCCACGAACAAGGAATGCGCACGGCGTTGAAACCCATCTCCTTCATGTAGTCGATGATGGCCTGCGAGGTCAGCGGGGCGCCCCAAGCCGTCTCGCCGCCGGTCGACTCCAGCGTGTTGCCCAGGTTGATGCCCGCATAGATGTTGCGCGCCACGGTCATGGCGTCCTCCTCCATGCCGGCAGGATAAGTCTCCATTCCCGGCGCCGTCTGCGTCACAGTGTATTGGCGCACGTTGCCGCCTGCATCGAAAGTCAGTTGCGCCGTGCGGCTCTGACCCGTGGTGTTGCGCTCTACGGACACTCGGATGGTCTGTCCCTCGGTGGCGTCGCCCGACACGTTAGACAACTGGCACCAAGGCTGGTTGCTGTTCAACGACCAGCCCGTGTTCGAACTGAGCGTCACCAACTGGTACATTTCGCTGTAACCGAAGGTGAAGTCCGTCACCTCCTGCCCGTCGCGGCTGAGGGAGAACACAGCCCCCTCCACTTTGTCATCCGAGCAAGCCTGAAAGCTCAAAGCCAAGGCCGTCAGGATGAGAGATACGTATAAAGAGATTGTTTTCATCGTTGTTCTTTTTAGGTGAAGGCGTGTCAAAACGCGAAGGGAACCATCATTCTGTCACCCTGAGCGTAGCCGAAGGGTCTCCCGTATGCTTATGGGAGATGTTTCGACTCCGCTACGCTTCGCTCAACATGACAAGTGAAAGGGCTTTTTCATTTTGACACTCCTTCAAAGGTTATTGATTTATTTTGCTATGGGGACTACGCGGAAGTTGTCGAAGAACATGGTCACCGTCATTTCCTCGCCGGCAGTCGGGTAGGTCATGTAAATGCCCAACTGGCTGTTGCCACGGTCTACAAATTCCTGCCATGTGTTGTTCACCACAATCGACGACAACGGAACGGATACTTGCATCCAGTGTCCGGTCTCCATCTCGCCCGTGAAGGCGCTGACCGGCACGTAGTTCGTCAAACTGTAATTCGTATCGCCGCCCATGGCAATCTGCATCATCGGTCCTTCATAGGATTGCTGGATGTAACACTCGAACTGCAACTCCAAGCTTGAAACAGACGTGCTGCCCGGAATGACATTCGTAGTGTAAACCGCATTATTGATAGTCTGTATCCACCACCAACTCTGCGAGGCCGTGCCCGTGAAGCCCGAGAAGCTGCCCGTACCCACGAAGGGAGGTTGAGTGCCGTCGGCCGTGTACAAGCCTGCGCCGCCGCCCCAACTGAACGCGCCCACGTTGTCATAATCCAGCACGACATACTCTACCGGATAGAAGCCTGCGATTTCCGCCGTTCCGCCTACCGTGTTCACCGACAGCGTGCCGCTCTGCGTGGGAGCCTGCGGCATGACGAAGGTCAGTTCGTCGAAGGCGGCCGACACTTCTATGTCCTCGGCCGGTATGGTGAACTCGCCGTTCACGTCGATGTTCGTCAGTGCGATGAAGTTCTGTCCCGTAATGGTCACTTCGCTGCCCACCACCGGCATCGTAGAACTGATACCCGTCACAATCGGTTTGGGCGCGTTGCGGATGAAGTTGACCACCGCCATATCGGTGTAGCACACTACGAACAGGAAGCCCTCTTCAATCACCGTGGACGGCGCGTTGAAGGTAATCTCGTCGTAATCGCTGTTCACTGTGTACTCAGTCACTTCCTGCGCCACTGTCACGCTGTCTTCCGAGAAGTAAATCTTCTGCAATTCATAGAAATTGCCACCGATGATGGTCATCTCCTCGCCCGGATCAACCGGATAGTCCACGGCCAGGCGCGTGATGTAGGGCGCGGGCGACAGCACGTGGAAGGCAAAGGTGGCCGTCCCGTGGTTGGTCACCACGCGGATTTCGGCAGGCAGGTCAGGATTGGTTCCCACCAACTGGAAGAGGTCGGGATTCTCCGGGTCTACCGAAGGAATCGTAAGGATGATGCAGGTCGAGGTAGCCAAGGTGGAATTGATGCTGACCTCGTAACCATTGATATACACGGCTTGCAGCCCGCCCAAGTTCTCGCCTATCACGGCAATCATCGTGCCCGGCTGGGCATCGGTAAAGGTGCTGTCGGCCAAAGCCGGGTCAGTCACACGCACATAGTGGATGACGGGCGCGCCGCCTCCGTCTTCGTCGTCCTGGCAGGATGCCACGGAAAAGGCGGTCAGCAATACCAGCATCAGCACAGCCAACCAGCCGGAGTTCATTGTCTTATTCATCGATCGTTTCATGGTCTTCTTCTTTTATTATTCGTTAAACTCATAGGGGACAGGTTCCTCGTTCAGCAAGGGGTTCTGGATGACATCCGATTCCGGATAGGGCAGGAAGATGTCATCCTCACGAATGATAATCTCGAAGCTGGGCGCCTTCCAGTTCTCCGGGCCTTCCAGCAGGGTGACACCGTCCGTGTCATACTTGCCGAAGTGCAGGTAGCCTTGCTTGTCTTTCGACACCACGTCGCACGTGTAACCACGGTACTGGTTGTTGAAATACTCCAGCATCTTCTCCGGCTGCCAGCAGAACCAGGACACCATGTCATACCAGTTGCAGTATTCCATGCAGAACTCCACGCGCCGCTCGCGGATGATGTCGTCGAGGGTGATGGAAGTCTTCGTGGGCACCTTGGCACGATCGCGCACCTTGTTGAAGTACGTCAAGCCGGGGCCGCTGCTCAGCGAAGCCTCGTTGCCCAGGCAAGCCTCGGCATACGTCAGGTAGACATCGGCCAGGCGCAAGATGTACGTATTCAACGGCGAGTTCATGGACTGCACATAGCCGTCGTTGTCGTCGTCCGGACCGCCTATCACGCCTTTCTTGATGGGAGCCGCATTGCCTGTATAGGTATAGCCGCCGTCGGCGATGCAGATGTAGTCGTAATACGAGCCCTTGGTGAAGAACGTGGCATTGCGGCGGATGGTGTCGCCCAGTTCATATTGCTGCAACATCTCAATAGAAGCATTGTAACTGCTCCACACGTTCACGCCGCCGGTCACCTCGGTCGAGAAAGCCAAGTCGGCCAGCAACGTGTTGCACACGCCCCAGTCGCCCAGCGGCACCCACTGCATGGCCAGCAGGGACTCCTGGTTATTGTTCTGCTTGTACTTGAAGAGGTCTTCGTATTCGGGCAAAAGCTCGATACCGCTGTTCTCGCAGACATCGCCTGCATACTGCTTGGCCAGCTCCAGGTCGGCGGCATCGCGCTGCCCGCCTTTCTTCCAGCCCGAACGTGCCAAGTAAACCTTGGCCAACATACCCTTGGCCGCCCAAGCCGTGGCCCGCCCGGCGGCAGCCGTAGTGGGCAGATGCTCGGAAGCATAGGTCAGGTCGTTAATAATAAATTGGAAGACGTCCTCCTCGCGGTTCAACGGAAGCACGGGATTGTCAGCCAGAGCCTGGTTATCCTCCACTATAATCACCGGTCCCCAAATGCGCAGCATATAGAAGTATGCGCAGGCACGCATCAGCCGAGCCTCGGCGATGGCCGTCTCCTTGGCTTCCTGCGACACGCTGCCGGAAGCCTTGGTCTCCACCGCTTCAATCACCGAATTAGACATCGTAATCACTGAGTAGAAAGCCTTCCAAGCATTCGACAGGTTCCCGTCCAAGGCTGTTACCCGGAAAGTCGTGAACTCCGGATAGCCCCAGTTGCTGTATATGTCATTGGCACGGTTGCTGCCCAGAGGAACACAGGCACGTTGGTTGTAGTCAAACCAGGCACGGTTGTACAACGGGGCGGTAGCGGCCTCCAGCGCCTCGTCCGACGTATAATACGTGGCGTCCACGTACGAGCTTTCCGGCACCCTGTCCAGGAAGCTGTCCTTGCATCCGGTCAACACGCCGGCCACGGCAAGGGATAGAAGTAATATTTTGGTTTTCATGACTATTACTAATTTTAAATGGTTAGAGAGTAATGTTCAAACCGAAAGTATAGATGCGCTGAGACGGATAGCGGGCATAGTCCACGCCGCGCAACAGCACGTTGTAGTTGTAGGCGCCGACTTCGGGGTCATAGCCTTTGTACTTGGTGAACGTAAAGGCGTTCTGGATGTTCATGTAGACGCGCAGGTTATTGATGCCCCACTTCCGGATCCACTGCTGCGGGAAGGTGTAACCCAACGAGATATTCTTGATGCGCAGGTAGGAACCATCCTCCACGAAGCGGCTGCTGAAGCGGTTGTTGTTGTTGGCAGAGCTTGTCGTGATGCGCTGTACTTGCGCTGAGCCAGAATTGGCCACATGCACATTCCATATCTCCTCTGGTTGCGAAGGGTCTATCAGTTCCACGCGGGCAATGCCGGTAGCTTCCTTCAGCAGGTTGCTGTTACGCATGGGGTCCGTGAAGTCTTGGCGGAGCATGTTGACCAGCTTGTTGCCATACACGCCGTTGATGAAGATGTTCAGGTCGAAGCCCTTATAAGTAAATGTATTATTGAAGCCGTAAGAGAATTTCGGCTCCGGATTGCCCAGGAAGGTGAGGTCTTTCTCGTCAATGACGCCGTCGTTGTTGATATCCTCGAAGATATAGTCGCCTACCCAGATTTCCGACTTCGAAATCTCCGAATGGTCGGCCGGCAGAGCCACGTGGATACGGTCGCCCCGCTCGTTCAGCAGGAAGTTGCCGTTCGCGTCTTTCTGGTAGAAGTCATCCTCACTCATGAACATGCCTTTCACCTTGTAACCATAGAACTGCCCTACCGGCTGGCCCACGATGGAGTAGGTGTACGTCTCCGAATCAAGGACGCCCGACATGCTGGAAGTGGCGGTATAAAGGTCAGTTATCTCATTCCGGTTGAACGAAATGGTCAGTCCCGAACGCCACATGAAGTCCTTCGTGTCGATGTTCACCGTGTTCAACGTAAACTCCATACCTTTGTTGGTCATGGCGCCGGCGTTCACCCAAGGCGAAGAAATCACGCCGTTCACGTAAGACGGCAGCGAAGCCTGCATCAGCAAGTTGTCCGTATTCTTATAATAAGCGTCCACGATGAACTCCACGCGGTTATTGAACAGGTTCAAGTCCAAACCCACGTTCCACGACTCCGTTTCCTCCCATTGCAGGTTCTCGTTGGGATAATTGCCCGCATAGAAGCCGGTTCCCCAGATGGAAGCCGCCGAAGACATGGTGACGCCGTAAGCATAGCTGCCGGCAGCCTGGTTACCCACCAGACCCCAGCCGAAGCGGAGCTTCAGGTTGTCCAGCCACGTCACGTCCTTCAAGAAAGACTCGTTCTTAACCTTCCAAGCCAAGGCTGCCGAAGGGAAGTAGCCCCAGCGGTTGGCCGGGCCGAAATTGGACGAACCGTCCGCACGCAGGGTGAAGGTTGCCAGGTAACGGTCGTCGAAGCCGTAATTGACACGGCCGAAGTAAGACTCGATGGCCGACGAGCCGCGCGAACTGTTGTTCTTCGCCGTCAGGGCATCGCCCACGTTCAGCTCGTGCACCGAGTTCAGGAAGTAGTTGGAACGGCTTCCGCTCAAGTTCTCCCACGTGCTTTCCTGGGCTTCGTGGCCAGCCATGGCGGACACATTGTGCTTGCCGAATGTCCCGTTGTAGGTCAAATAAGTCTTCAGCGTCCAGTTGCCTCCATTGCCGGCGCTGCGTCTGCCGGATGACTGCTGCACGTAGTGGCCGTAGTCATACGAAGGCGTAAACTGGTAGCTGGTGTTGTAATAATAGTTGGCGGCATACTCGGCGCGGAACACCAAGCCTTTCCAGATGTTCACATCGGCAAAGAAGTCCACATACATCTGCGTGTTGCGGTTGTAATTCTCGCGCATCAAAGCCTCGGCCACCGGGTTCGAGAAGTACGTGCCGTACATGTTCTCCTGCTGGGCGCCCCAACTGCCGTCCGGGTTGCGGGCGGGCGTGTCGGGCAACTGCTGGATGGCCGTCTGGATGACGTTACCGTTATCAATGGTGTTGTACTGCGTGCTGCGCGACACCGAAGCGCGAAGCCCCGTAGAGAGCCACTTCGTAATCTTATTGTCCATATTGACACGCATGGAGAAGCGGTCGAAGTCCGAACCGATGGCGATACCTTCCTGCGAGAGGTAACCGCCAGAGAGCGAATACTTCATGTTGTCATTGCCGCCGGAGATGTTCAGCTGGTGATTATGCATCATGGCATTCTGGAAGATTTCACCCTGCCAGTCCGTACCCTCGCCCAACAGGCTGACGTCGGCAAACTCTTCACGCGCGCCGAATCCGATGACCTCGGCACGCAGGTTCTGATACTCGGCATACTCGCGCAGGTTCAGCACGTCCAGCTTCTTGGGCAACTGCTGGATGCCGAAATAGCCCTCGTAAGAGATACGGGTCTTTCCGGCTTCGCCCTGGCGTGTGGTAATCATCACCACGCCGTTCGACGCACGCGAACCGTAGATGGCCGTGGCCGAAGCATCCTTCAGGATTTCCATCGACACGATGTCCGACGGGTTGATGGAAGACAAGACGCTGGAGTTGGAACTACTGTTACCCGAGATGGCCACACCGTCGATGACGTACAACGGCTCGTTGCCATTCAGCGAGTTGATACCACGGATGCTCACCGAAATACCACCGCCCGGGGCACCGGAGTTCTGCGTCACCTGCACGCCGGCCGCACGGCCCTGCAAAGCCTGGTCGAGCGACGTGATGACGGACTGCTTGATTTCGTCCTCGCCCACCGACACGACCGAACCGGTCAAGTCGCTGCGCTTCATCGTACCGTAACCCACTACGACCACCTCGTCCAGCAGCTCGGAGTCTTCTTTCAACTGCACATTGACCACAGAACCCTTCACCTCAATTTCCTGGCTGACGTAGCCTACATAAGAAAATACCAACGTGGCGCCCGAGGGAACCGTCAGCGAATACCGGCCATTCAGGTCGGTAATGACGCCCCTGCCCTCATTGCCTTTCAGGTAAACACTCACGCCAATCAGAGGCTCTCCATCCGCCTCGGAAACCACAGTTCCCGACACAGTACGGTCTTGAAGAGGATTGGCCACAGAGAAGTCGATTGCCGCAGGCCCCAACAACAGGAGCACCAATGCGACACGGCATAAACATGCGTTCATGCACTGTTTCAAAGACACTTTTCTCATGATACAATCATTTTTTTAAAGTTAACATTAATTGGTTTTCTATTCTCACTCAGGTCTAAGACGGCGCACTGCCGTGGATGCAAAGGTAGACAACCGCTCCCACAAGACAAGGGAGAAATGTTTCACGAGAAGGTATGATTTGTAAAGGACAGGGTATAAAATGTTGCAAAGAAGGGTATAAAAACGCTACAAGGCACAAAAAAAGTCCCCACCTGCCGATGGAGACTCACTGCCAGGCCGCACGACCCGGTCACTTCAATTCCTTTATCAGGATGTTCTTGAACCACACCTCATCTCCGTGGTCCTGCAACAGGATATAGCCCTCGGCCGCATTGCCGAAGTTGGGCCAGTCCCGGTATTTGCTGTATGCCACCAGCGCATTCCACATGGCATTGTCGCGCTCATACTCCAGCAGCTTCACGCCGTTCAGCCAGTGCTCCACGTGATTGTCCTGCACGACGACGACAGCCGTATTCCATCCCGTTTTATCCACAGGCTTGCCTTCTGGCGCGGGAATCAGGTCGTACAGCGAACCCAGGCGGCGGTTGCCCTTCACGCCTAACTTGGCGTCCGGATGCCTGTCATCGTCCAGAATCTGGAACTCGCAGCCAATGGCCGAACCGGCTCCCTTGTTCATCTCCGGGTCCACGAAATACTTGATGCCGCTGTTGGCCCCTTCCGTTATCTTGAAGTCCACGCGGAGAATGAAATTCTTATACGTGCGGGTCGTCACGATGTCGCCCCCGTTGGCAGACTCGCCCCCGTTGCCCTTGCAGACCTTCAGCACGCCGTCTTCCACGGCCCAGCCTTTGGCGGGGAAGGCCGTCAGCTTGGCGCCGCGCCAGCCTTCGGTGGTCTTTCCGTCCCACAACAGTTTCCAGCCAGCCTTCTTTTCAGCCGGAGAAAGGGTGTTATCCACAGTCTTTAGAGTAAAAGCAAGCCGCACCTGTCCGGCTACCGAAGAGGCCGACTCAACTTGCTGCCCCATCAGCGAAACGGCGCAGCACACAAACAAAGCAAAAAACAAATTCCTTTTCATCCTATCGTTCATCTATGAATGGTTCATACAGAGGTTTACAGCTTATAGAATTGCTCCCAACCCCGGCGAGGCGGCAGCCCGGCCAGCATGGCGTTGGCAAAGGCATTGTTGGTGAACTGCTTCGTGCGGGGGTCGAAGAACAACTGCGTGTTCAGCCGTTGCGCGATGACGCCCAGGCAGAACACCTGGCTCAGCACGCCGTTGATTTCAAACGGCGAGCGCGTCTTCTCCAAGCCCTGGCAGGCCAGCAGGAAGTTTTCGAAGTGATTGGACGGACTGGCCGGCACCTCCGGCAGCTTGTCCGCCAGTTCGCGCGCCTTCTCCTCGGGGATGATGGAAAGCGTGCTGCCGTGCGTGGCGCCCTTGAAGGTCAGTTCCTTCGAATAGATAATCTTGCCCGGGTTCAACTGCGCGTTCGGCGTGTCGCCCTGGTTGCTCGAAGGGATGTTCGGGTCCAACTCCGAGACTCCGTACCCTTCCGGCAAGGGCGGCAGGTTGTCCACGCCGTCATACCACGTCACGTCCACCGGCGGCATACCCCGGCGTTGGGCAAAGCGGAAGAGGATGGTGGAAGAATAGGGGAAGAAATAGTCGTTGTGGCCCTTGGCATAGAGCATGTTGATTTCATAAGGCAGCCCCAGTTCCAGGAACTCGTGCGCCGTGTCGAGGATATGCGCCCCCCAGTCGCCCAGGACGCCCATGCCGAAGTCGTACCAGCAACGCCACTGGCCCAGGTGGTACTCCTTATTGTATTCATGGTAGGGCACGGCACAGAGCCACGTGTCCCAATCCAAGTCGGGCGGCAATTGCTGCCCCTTCGGAAGGCGGTAGATATTCGTATCCCACGAGTGCCAGCGGCGCGGATTGTTCATGTGCGCGGTGATGGCCGTGACATCCTTGATGATGCCCGCCTCCATCCATGCCTTGAACTGGAAATAGTTGGCCTCCGAATGCCCCTGGTTGCCCACCTGTGTTGCCAACTGGGGGCGTTTGCGGGCGGCCTCCATCAGCAACTCTGCCTCGTGGAAGGTACGCGCCAACGGCTTTTCCACATAGACGTGCTTGCCCGAAGCCAAGGCCAGCATCGTGATGGGGAAGTGCGAATGGTCGGGCGTGGCGATGGCCACTGCGTCAAACTCTTTCCCTGCCTCGTCAAACAGCTTGCGGAAGTCTTTGAACCGCTTCGCCTTGGGATACATTCCCATCACCTTCTGCGTATGCTTAGCTCCCATATCGACGTCGCACAAGGCCACGACCTCCACCATGCCGGTGCGGGCAAAGTCCTGAATGATTTGTTCACCCCGGTTACCTATGCCGATGTAAGCTATCTTCACTTTTTCGCCCTTGGCTTTCCCGGACGCGCGTCCGGCGCCCAAAGGCATCGCGTTCAACACGCTGCCGCTGCCCAAGGCCACTCCGGCCGAAGCCAACGACAACGTCTTCAAGAAATCTCTTCGTGTTGTCATGTTATGGTTGTTTATGGAACTTCGCGAAGTTACCCCCTTCTTGTAATTGACAACAAATATTTTTTGATTCGTTAAAGGTTTTTGCATTTGGTTACGACGGAATACGAAGCCTATACCGACGGATGCACACTGTTACGGGATATTGGCTGCCACAGGCTATACACTCAACGAATGTCAGCACGAGCCTTGCCTACTATGGACTTAAGAAACGGATGACTTTAGTTCTTTTTCAAATCAAAATACAACAAACGGGTTCTCAAAGGCTCATCTTGCGGAATATCATAATATTGTTTTTCTATTTCTTCCGTCTTATATAAAGGGACAAAACCGTTTCTTTCATAATACCTGAGCACCCTCTCTTCATTATAAGCATCTACCACGATGAAGCGGCACCCGGTCTTATTGTCCTCATGGCGGAACCAGTCTTTTATAAAAGACATCAATTGCCGCCCGACATGGCTCGGTATATTCTGATATTCACGATTAACACCCAATCTGCCTATCAATACAGCCGGGTAACTGCGACCCCTCTTAGGGTTTACGATGTTGCGCTGCAAGCGATTTTTATCATTAGAAGGCATCAACTTCGTTTTAATACTGTCATTCGACAAGGTGAACAACGCCACAATACGGTGCGGAGTTTCAGTTGTCACCCAACAATAAGTTTTCCCCAACAATTCCTCCGCATATAAATCTGCGTCATGAAGAAAGAAATCGTCCAAGTCATCCACGCCGCAACTGAAAGGAAGACAATTTTCACGTACTTCTCGGGTATAAGCAAGCATGACACAATCATCGTATAGGGAAATCTTTACCATTGTCAATTGAATCGAAATGAACGGGACTTCTCCAGCACCTTTTGCAGCCGCTTCTTAGCAGAAACAGACAAACGGGGAGTTACTTTCGCGGCATTCGCATCCGCACTACGTACAAAATCTTCTGCCGTAGTTCCCTCTAAAACCGGAATATTCTTTATTGTTATGGCCATGATGAGTATTTTATGCAAAGGTAACACTTTATCATTGCACAACAAAATAGTACGCAAGTTTTAACCGTTCCAATTTATCCGCAGCAGCCCTCTCCCGATAAGCCATGCCCCCACCACCCTGGCAGACAGCAACGCCCTCCCCATGCACTAAAGACCCACCTCGCTCTTGTCTATACACAAGAGCGAGGTAGGAGCAAGGTACGAGCGGAGTACGGCCCGGAGTCCTACCCGTCCGGACTCAGGCGCCGTGCTTCAGCACTTCGTTGGAGGCTTCGGAAGGCAGGTCTTTGCCCACTTCACGGTCGAAGGCAATTTTGAAGGCATAGGCGTAGTCGCAGGGCTTC
>CASEKR010000077.1 GCA_949288585.1 uncultured Bacteroides sp.
GTCGTTCTCCCACCTCTTGCGCATCTGCAAGGTGTACGTCCCGTCGCCCATCGCGGTGACATTCTCAATCGTCCCCGACGTCGAGAACGAGTAATCCCCTTCCATCGCCTGTATGCGGTTGAAGATAAACTCCAGTGCGACAAAGGCATACCTTGCCTCCAGCTTCTCGAACTGCCCCCGCCCGTCGGGAAAGATGCCCGCGCCCTTCCCCGCCACCAGGCTGTCGATGAACTCGCCGAACTTCAGGAGGAAGGGTGTGCCGTCTTCGCGGTCTTTGCGGAGGAACTTGTCTCCTGTGACATCCCCGGCTACATCTGCGTAACCAGCCTTAATCTTCTGCCCGTTCACCAAGAGGTATTCTTCCACATAAGAGAACAGATCAAGTAAGCTCTTATTGGAATGCGTATGTCCTACACCTCCACCTCCTCCATAGCTTGCTCCAAGTTGTTCAACGATGTAAGTCAGAATAGCTGCTGCTGTGGTTGTGCTCCATTCCTCATTATAAGGATTTTGCACAGGAAACAATGCCCCCTCGGACAGAGAAATCCGAGGTACTTCAGAGAGCCGAGGGGGCAGCGTAAAATTTCCAACTTCGGGGATGACGATATCCAACATCGAGGCCGGTACGTCGGTGCGGGGCAGGTTCAGTAGGGGCTGGGCATCAGCGTACTTGTAGGTGAAGGTGTAACTGGCTGGGGTTTCACGGAGGTTGCCGGAGACGTTACTTTCCGTCACCACGATGGGGCGGACGTAGCTGCCGGTGTAGATGTATTTCCGTTGCGAGGGGAAGAAGTCTAGCAGCCAGCGGGCTTCGTCGCGGCTCAGGAGGCCGGTGTTCTTCTCGAACTTGCGTTCGGTGTCCACGCGGTACTCCTGGCTCTCTTCCTCGATCTCGGCAATGTTGTGCGTGTGTTCGGCGTTCAGGGTGTTAGCACCGTAAGCGCGGAAGCAGTCCAGACCCCCCAGCGAGTTCTCGAACAGCACCCAGTCCTCGTTGAGCGAGCGGGCGTTGTCGGCATAGTAGCGTTGGATGTAGGTCAGGCGGCTGCCGGTGCCGTCTTCCACCCATACATCGTAGTATGCTGGTTTTTTGTCGTCCAACAGCCCGACGACGACACTGTATTGTGTGGGAATGGTGTAGGCCATACCAGCCATGATTTCACAGAGTGTGATGGTCTGGCTGGATACGGCATTTCCTGTATTGTCGGTGAAGTAAGCTTTCAGTTGCACCTTCCCGGATACGATGGCATAATAGGTCAGGTATTCGGGCGAGTAGTATGTGACAGGCTTCACCGTGGGCTGCCAAGTCAGGAAGTTTTGCGTGAGGAAATTGGCGGCGCTGTCGGCCAGTCGGTCTACTCCGGAGCGGATAACACGGAAGTTGACTTCTGTCTGGTCGATGACGACCTTGAAGTCGGCTGCCAGGTTGGTCTGTTGATAAGGTTCCGTCTCGTCCCTGAAGTCGAACGATAACCGGGCATGGACGATATCCCGCAGGTCTATTTCGGCCACGCCGCCATCTCCGGGGTCGTAGGTCTGCGACAGGATTTCTTCTTCTCCCTTTTGCAAGGTGAAGGAGAACTGTGTATCCGAACCGACCAAGAAACTCTTCATGTTCCGGCTTAGGGACAGGGTATCGGGTTGTTGGATGATGGTCATTGTCGTTTCGTATCATTTCTCGTACAAAAGTAGGTTCGCCGGCTACTTATGGAAAGGACACCTTTATGCCAACTCCGATGCCAGCACGGGCTGGAGGCTGACGGTCCTCTTGAAGTAAAGCCATTGGCCGGTTACGTGATGCTGGTAGGAATAATAGAAGGTACGTGTGTAATACTTCCCGCCGGCGTCGTATTGCTCCTTGGTCGGCATGGGCGGATAGATGACAGGGGCGTTCACTTGTTCGCCGGGCGTGTATCCAGCGGCTTTCCATTCTTCTTCGCTCAATTGCGTGGAGGGGCTTAAAGGGATTTCCCAAGCGTATTCGGAACGGATGAAGCGGCTTGCTTCGTCGGGAGCCACGGAGAGAGGTTCTTGCTGAAGGGTGGTGAGCAGTTCGGTCTCGGCCGGTTCGTTTGTCCCGCCGAGGGTGTAGCGCAGGATGCTGATCAGGTATTCGTTGCCCCCGAGGGAAATTTTCCGCTGGGCGGGCAGCGAGCGTTTCCGAGCGTTGTCCAGCAGCAGGGAGGCGTTGACCGTGTGGAGGGCATTGCGCAGCAGGTTGTCGAACGTCCGCCAGAATTTTTCGAAGATACCGACGGGGCCGTTGTAAAGCAGGGAGTATCCGGCATCGGAGTCGTGGTTGGTTCCGGTGGCGAAGTGCGTGCCGGGCTTGGTGAACGACAGGATGGGGTCTTGTTTGTGGTCGGAGGCGGCCAGCGGGTCTTCATCTGTGCCGTTGTCTTCTTCGTCTTCCGAAGCAGGCACTCCCTCGAGGGTGGAGTTGAGCATACGTCCCTCGCCGACATAGGGGGCGGAGAGGCGGCCGTAGGCTCCTTCGAAGTAATTGACCGATGAAAAGTAGTATTGGCAGTCGGGCACGCTGACCTCGTAGTCTTCCATGCCTTGTGCGGCGGCATAGTAGGGCAGGTTTCCGTCGCTGAGCACCTCGGTGACGATGCGCGTGCCATATCCCTTGCGTTCATATCGGCCGTATTCGGGATTGTAGTAAGCGGTGGGAAACTTGGCGGCCAGTTCGTAGGTGCCTTCGTAGCTGCTGTTTTCGGTCAAGGTGTTTTCAGACGACAGTTTCAGTTGCCTGGCTTCCTGGAAGTTAATTTCGGGATGCCCGGCTAAGCAGCCGGTCAGGTCAGCGGCGGGAGCGGCGTCCATGATGTCCTTGAAGAACTCCACGCGGACGGTCTTCGCGGTTTCGTCGGGCACGAACTCGCAGCAGAACTTCTTACGGAAAACGTCAATGAGGGTGTTGCAGTAGCAGTCGGGCACAAGGTGGGAGAGGAGGATGGTGCCGTTGACCAGTGCGTCGGCGGTGTTGTTCACCAATACCATCTTGTCGAAGGGCGCGGTCTGGGTGAAGAAGTTCTCCTCCAGTTCGTAGCCGAAGTGGGCGAAGATGCGTCGCAGCAGGTAGTTGGCGCGGATGAAGGGGGTGATATAATAGCCGGGCGACAACTGGACGACCTGCCCGTCTGCTTTCTCCGTGCGGTCGAAGGCGTGGTAGAAGGCGTAATCGTAGCCTTCCGGCAGGCGTCCGCCGCTTAGCCGTCCTTCGTAAGGATGCCCGTCAGCATCCATGAGGGCAACAATGTTCACGCCGCGTTTTTCGCCGTCGATGTCCGCAATGATGGAGAAGATGCCGAAGTGCGGGTCTTCGTCTGTCCGGAGCGACCAGCACCAGTCTATGCCTTCTTCCACAGTCGTTACGTCCGGCACGGTCTCCTCGCCGAACACGTCCACCAGCGGCACATCTTGCATCCGGCTGAGGAAGCTGCCCTCGTTCATATAGAAGGAGGTGGTGATCTTCTCCTTTCGCTTGGCGCCCAAGACGGCCTGGCGGCACGGCATGTAGTAGTCGCCCTCGCTGATGGCGGCGGGGATGTCGGTCTTGGGTTTCTGCGTGTTCGACGGCAGGTCGGGATAACCGCACAACGCGCGGTTCAGGTCGGTGTCGGGCAGGTCCACGGGATAGGACTGTTCGCCGTAATCATTGAAGAAGAGGTTGGGCCGCTCTATCTCCAGTTGGGTGCCGGGGGTGAGTTGGTAGGCTTGGCCGGTGGTGAGGTTGGTGATCTTCATTCTTGTTAAATTGAAAATTGAGAATTTAGAATTGAAAAACAGTTGTCAATGAATACGGAATCAGTAGTTAATACATACTGCATCGGTAGTTAATACATACTGCGCCGGTAGTTAATGCCTTTATTTCTTGGCCCCTATCCGCCTGCTGCGGTCGCGCAGTTGTTGTTTCCGATCCAGTTCCGTCAGGGCCACCGAGGCGTTGATGCCGTCGCGCTGCAAACTCTCCAGCGTGTCGGCCAGACGGGCCAAAATCGCATCGCTGGCCGGGGTGCCCCCGTGTGATGACGGCGATGCTTCCGCTATCGGCGTGTAATTCCCGGCGGCGTGCTGGGGCAGCGGGGCGGCCTGGGGGGACGGTCGGCGGCTGTCGTTGATGGCCTGCACCACCAGCGGGTAGTTGACGTGGCGGCGCAGGCGGCTGAGGTCTTCGGCATTGACGATAAGCTCGGCGCCATTCTCCGAGATGAGGGCGGGACGGCGCACAATACCGGTGGGCGACTCGCCGATATAAGGCACGTCGCGATAGGTGCGGCCGTCCTCGGCGCCGATGACATCGTAGCGGCCTGCGGCGTGCTGGGCGGTGCGCCCGGTGGCCACGCGGCGGCCGCTGCCGGATGAGGAGGAAGAGGAGCCGTTGCCGTCCAGCGTCAGGCTCTTCACTTTCTCACGTTCGGCATTGGGCTTCTTCCATCTCGGCATATTCGTCCACGCACTGGCGGACGGTCAGGGTGATGCCGGTCAACGAGGCGATGGCCCCGGCGGCTATGCCTGCGTAGCGGTTGAAGCCGTCGGCCACGCGGCCCATCAACGTGCCCTGTGCGCCGACTTCCACGCGCATGGCCTTCTGTGCGGCGGCCACCTGCTGGGTGACGCGGCGGTTCTGCTCCAGGGCAGCGTTGTACTTCTCCGTGCCGGGCACGGCGTTCTGCAGTTCCTTGCGCACCTGCTTCTGCACGGCCAGCAGTTCGCGGTAGGTGGCGCCGCTGAGGTTGTTCAGCACGCGCTCGGTCTCCTGCACCTTCTGCCGGTAGCGTTCCTGCGTGGCGGTCTTCTCCTTGATCTTGTCGTTCAGTTCCTTGCTCTTCTGCACGTAGTCCTGTTCGGAGGTGTTGAGCGCGGCCAGCTTGTCGCGGAGCTTCTGGATGCTCTCGCCTATCTTGTTGATGCTCTGCTGGGCGTCGGTGCCGTCGATGTATATCTTGATGCTGCGGTTGAGGTCGTTTGCCATATTGAGGGGTTTGGGGGTGCTTTTGCCAAGTTGAGAACTTGGTCGTGTCAAGTTGAGAACTTGGCCGTGTCAAGTTGAGAACTTGTCAAAAGCGGGGTTATGCTATCTGTTTATATAAATGTTCGTGGCGTCGATGACCATCGTGTCGAAATACCCGGCCACGATGTCCTCCAGTTCGCCAATGCGGTTGCGGATGACGTTGTTGAACCACGGGAAGGGTAATCGCTTGCCGGTGCCCTGCTTGCCCAGGGATTCGGGGTTGGTGTGGCGGACGATGCCGGTCGATACCTCCTTGCCGCCCACGCGCTTCAGCATCTCCCATTTGGAGCCGATGTCGCCGCCGTGGCCCTTGTACGCCCCCTTGTGGATGTAGATGCCGTGGCGGGGGAAGCTGAAGCCGATGCGGTGCACCAGGCCGTAGCGGTCCGTGTAGAGGTTGGGGTGCAGTTCGCGGGCGATGCGCAGGCTCCGTCCGGCGATGGTGGCGCGGAGCTGGGCGGACACGGACTGCGCCCAGCGGTCCACGGCCTTGTTGAAGGCGTCGGCACGGTCGGCATCTTTGGCCACGTTGTAGCGTTCTATCTCGCTGACCGTCTCCATCCGTATCAGGCGGGGCATATCTTCTCCCGACAGGCTGGCGGCCTTGCGCCGGGCGGCATTGTAGGCGCGGACCTGGTTGCGGAGCGTGGCTTGGTTCTTGTAGTATCCCATGGTCAGTCAGTGAAGTAGTCGGTGTCAATCGTATAGTCGGGATACTCCGTCACGGTGTACGTCAGCACCACGCCGTAGAACCCGTCGCCGATGGGGCCGATGCCGTTCAGTTGCATCTCCAGCCCCAGCCCCTCCCGCAGGTCGGGGTCGAGCAACAGCAGGTTGCGCACTTGCAGGGCGGTCTCTCTGCATTGGTGGACGGCTTGGGCGATGGTGTCCGGCCGGTCGCGCTGGGTGTTCCGGGCGAGGATGATGGAATAAGTGTAGGTGTCGGCCAGGCCGTCGGCGCGGTTCCCGGTGCTGTCCATCTCCGTGCCGTCCACGGCGATGAGCACCATCCCCGTGACGGCGGACAGTTTGTCCTCGAAGTTGTAGAGGTCTTCCAGCCCGAAGGCGGTGAAGAACCGGGGCCGCTGGCCGGTGTGGCCGACGACCTTCAGCTTCCGCGCCAGGGCTTCGCAGTAGGTGTAATGGTCGTAAGATTTCGTTTCCATAACAGCACAATGTCTTTCTGATTTGCGGAAACAAAAATAGCCCGCACGGGGCGGGCCATAAAGGACAGGGTGCAGATGATACGCAAAAAGAGGCCTCCCCTGTGCCTTGGGGAAGCCTCCGTGCTTCATCCGTGTCCGGATTGTGTCAAATCAGACGAGCTCTTGATGAATGAAGCCAATGCCTTGGAGGGTTCAGACCAGTTCCACGTCCGCCAGTTCTCCGGCGAAGTTGTGCAAAGCCTGCTCGATACGTTCTTTTTGCTGCTTGCGCGGTTTGCTCCGGCCGTGCATGTAAGCCCACAACTGCTTCTGGTGGATGCCCGTCAGCCGCTCCAGGCCCGACAGCGACAACAGGCTGCCGTAGTTCAGGAGCAGGCTCTGCGTGTCGTAGTGCCACACCAGGCGGTATTCGCCCTTGATCTGTTCCGGCCAGCGGTCTTCGGGCAGGTTCTTCTTGATCAGCTCGATGGCTTTCTCTGCATCCTTCTTGCACGCCTCGATGGTATCGCCGGCGGCATAGATGCCTTCGCAATTCTCTGAATAAGCGCCGAAGCTGTCCGGGCTGGCGCAAAGGTTCATGATAATCTTTTCCATATATACTGTGCCAAGATGTGTGAGACTAAAAAACAAACCAACGAAAAAGGGAGGGGCTTATTTCAGCCCCATCCCTCTGGCAATCTTCCGCCTTAGCGGCTCCGGGATTTCCTTTGCCCCGTGGTAGGGAACCGGCTCGGACAGTTGCCCGTCCTTCGTATAGAAGTAGTGGCTGCCCTCCGCGTGGCTGAACTTCCATCCCGCCGCCAGGATCTTCCGGTGAAATTCCTTGTACTTCATAGATCTCTTCGTTGATTTGACTCTGCAAAGATAGAAATATTTCTATTAATAACAAAGAAACAACAGCTATTTTTCTGCTGTTTTTAGTCGTCGTCGGGCAGCAGCAGGCAGATGAGTTCCTTCAGCCGCAGGGCGGCGATGCGCTTCTCTTCGTCGGTGGTGATGCTGCTGGTCAGGATGGTGAGCAGCTGCAGGGCTTCGAGGCGGGTCATTGGGCACCTCCTTCCTCTGTCAGAATGAAAGTTCGCAGGTAATCTTGCAGAGTCAGCACCATTCCGGCTAACTTCAGCCGCTCTTCATCGCTACCCATGTCGTCGCGGATGATGCCGGCCAGGATGGTTTGCAGCACTTCAACGTAAGTGAGAGCTTGTTCTTCTTTCTGCATGTCGTAGATAGTTTCCACAACTTCGGGCGTGAGGTTGATGTCGGTACGGTTCATCTTGCGCCTCCCTTCTCCTCCTTCTTCGCGCGGTACAGGCAATAGCCCAGCAAGGCCACGGCTGGCGGGAACAGGAAAGACAAGCAGGCGGAGCCGATGGCACTCACATACCAGCAGTCTGCGGCATTCTTCACTTGGCACTCCTCCGGGAGCACGCGGTTCAACAATTCACGGAATCGCTCCGCATCGATGCAACGAAGCACGGGCACGGAAGGGGTGCCCAGGATTAGTTCTTTTTTCATACGAAACACTTGTTAGAGCAATGGCAGAAAAAAACGGCTGCCAAACCCGTTGCTCTAACAAGTGATTCAACCCCGCCGAAGCGTTGGAATATTGTTCGGGATGGCAGCCGCTATTCCGTATGGGATAACGTGCAGTGCTATGTGTTTCGTATATAGCTATCAACTTGCCGATGCTGGCAAGATGATACCGGCGGGCATAAAAAAAGCCCACGTGTTCGCAAGTGGACAATTACCGTTGTCCGGTCGGGGTTGAATTAACAAGTCAACCACTTGTTAGAGCACTGCAAAGATGGGAAGAATATTTGGAATGACAAAACATTCCTTTATTTTTTATCCACATCTTTTTTCTTTATAAGCAGGTCTAAATCGTCACCATATCTTTTCAACCTATCTAAAGCATTCTGCGCAATGGAATCTCTTTCCATCCGAATGGCCTTTTCATAAGCCTTGACGGAATTACGAATGTTATCTCTCAAACGTTTAAATATCCATTTATCGCCATCATTAGTAATTGGGGTATTCTTCAATCGAAAAATAATGCCTTCTACCCAATCTGGTAGTTCTATAAATTCTTGTTTCCTTTGAATTTCTATTTCGTTTTTTTCTTGATTGTGCTTCATCCTTGCATTTTCGACAGCCAACTCCTTCTGTGTTTGCTTATAATATACTCGTAATGTTACAAATTTCTCTTCGTAATCTGTTAGAATATCATCGCCAGCTTCTAAGACGAATATTTTATATATCAAATTTTTGTCGATTAGCATTGTGATTTTTGAAGAATATTCTCTAGGAACATACCCTATCATCTCATCAAAATACATCACTTGTACTGCGTCGGGATCATGAAAATTTGTCGGCTCTTTCACAAAATGAATATCTGAGATTAAATCAAGTTCATTTATGGATTCCTGAGCAGAATTACTTCTATATTTTATTCCAGCTACATTAAAATCCATATAGCGATATCCTTCATAGCCTCCATTGTCAATCTTTTCTTGTTCTTCAATTATAGCCATTTTGTGTTTATAAAGCCAATCCTCACAAGATAGATTTTCACAATTATCAGTATTTGATGAAAGCGAATGTGAGGTTGCATCTTCTTCTAATTCTTTCTGCCTCTGAATACCAAAAAATATGAAGCAGAGGAGAATAAAACCGATTAAAAAGAGAAGTAGTATTTCCATGATATATTAACACTATACTAAATGGATCGTAAAAAATCGTCTTCTGATAAGATTTCAATATCCGCTCCTTTTTTTAGCAACTCCAATGCTTTTTCTTGTTTATTACTCATACCATCGTCACCAACTATCCTATAATCTTGTTGCCCTACAACAAGATAATTGGTATTCTTATTGACACCGCTTTGATTTACTCCACCTATGTCTGCTATAATCTGTTGCGCCTCACTTCGCTTCATTGAAGAGAGTGTACCTGTGAACACTACATTCTTGCCATAGAATATGGAATCCGGATTATTTTTACTTTTATCTCCAACAATCTGTTTGATGCGGTTTGAACGATTTAATCTTTGGCAAATGCTGGATAAATAACCTTCTTCGCTGATTTCTCCAAACAAGAATTGGAATTTATCCTCAATGGCCTTAATGTCTTCTATGGATTCAATCGGGGTACTCAAATCAACATCCTTTTCTTTACATGCTAGCAATAGAAGCTCTGCGCACGCTCTTGCATCTTCTCCTGCATCATGTGTGCCAGGCTTTATATCGAGTTTGCGACATAAAGATTCTAATGAATATGACGGCTCTCCTGACCATGTTCTTCTTGATATGGCTAAAGTACAACCAAATGGAATATACGGTATCGGCATACCATAACGTGATAAATCTGCCATTAATGCTTGCATATCAAATTGGGCATTATGTGCAAATAGCATATTGCAATCTGTGCCATCACTTATATACTCATAAACTTCTGGCCAGACTTGTTCAAAAGTAGGCTTATCCTTTACATCTTTCGGTAATATCCCGTGTAAACGCACATTGAAATCATCAAAAAAAGTTTCCGGGTTTACTAACCAAGACTTAACTTCTTTGATACAGTTATCTTTTACTGTTGCAATTCCAATTTGGCAAATACTATCCCTGCAATAATTAGCAGTTTCAAAATCAATGGCTATAAAATCTAATTCTTCCATGATATATTCATAAGGGTGAATCCCTTGCCACAGCGCGCCGACAGGTAATTACACACCTGAACCCGGTTTCACGGGTTACGCTGCAACAAGGGATTCATTTTTAACGGTAATTTTATTCGGCAGTGGCAAAGGTAAGCAACTTTCCCGGACGGGCAAAAAGAAAGCGGGACGTTTTCACGTCCCGCCCTCGGTTGTCTTAGTAAAACTTTAATTGATTAATAAAGATGATTCCGATATTTTAGACCCGATGTCCCGGAGGGCGTCGGAAAATACCTTCAATTCTTCCTCGGTAAAGGCGGCCGGCTTGCCGTTTACCGTGGTGCCATTGATTCGTTGGTAAAGCCACGACCTATTTCTTCCGAAGTATTGCCGGGCAATATAGGACAGTGATATCATATCCTGAATGCCTGCCAGCTTTTCCTTCATATTGATGTCCGTCCGTTTGGCGCGGCGGACGGCACGCCTAGCAGCCAGCACTTCGCGTATAATTTTTCCGCCTTCGCGCTTTTCCTCCGGAGTGAGCGTCTCGTTCAGTTTGGCAAACCGCTCATCCGCTTTTTTCCGCTCTTCAGGTGTTCCGGCTGAAAACATCAGTTCGGCCAAATCCTCTATTTCTTTGCGTACCTCGTCTTTCATATAATGATATTTAATGAGTTGTCAAAAAAAGAGATGATTCCGAAAGATGCTTTGAAATGCCCTCCCGAAAAGAAGTTCGGGAGGGCTTGTTTCATTCATTTGAATTTTTCAGCACTTCAGCCAGTTCGAGAACTACGCTGAATACTTCTTCTTCAAATTCCGACTCCGTCATCCAGTCGATTAACAACTGTTCTTCGTATCGGAAGAAGGCTCTCAATTCCTCGAGTAATTCCTTCCGGTCCGAAGTTTTTTTATCTACTTTGCATTTTTTCTTTCATCTCCTCCTGAATCCTCAGTTGCTCGTCCATCGCATAGAGCGCGTCGAGGAACAGGCCACGGCGCACTTCGTCCTTCTTCGTCATATCGTGGGCGGCGAGGCTGTCGAGCAGGCGGAGCTGGCTGTCGAGGACGTTGCCCGCTATCTGGCCGCTGCCGCCGCTGAAGACGCGGGGGTAGCAGTCGGCAAAGTTCTGGATGCTTCCCAGGATGAACCAGTAGAGCATCATCTTCACCTCGGCGGGCAGGCGGCGGATAATCTTCGCGTCGTGCTCCAGGCGGTTGATGTCGAAGCGGCGGCCGGTGTGCCACAGGCAAGCCAGCAGGCAGTCCAGCTTGGCAGGGTCTGCGGCCAGGGCATCGAGGTAGGTCTGCATATACATATACTGCTCGAAGGTGAGGTCGAAGAGGTTGTCGTCCGGGCCTTTCAGGCGGTGCAGGCGGATGCGGAGCACGGGGCAGGGATTGACGGTGCGCAACGGCTGTAGGCAGTATTCGCCTTTCCGGCTGGTGACAAGCCACCCGAATTGATCGGCCATCAGGTTCACTTCTTCAGGTGTGAGCCAATAACTCTTCCGCCGGATACGGATGCGGACACGGGGGCTTTCGGCGCCCACTTTCAGATGAATGAGCGGCTTCCACACCTTGGGATGCCGGGCGACCCGGGCACGGAGGCAGTAGAGCAGCATCAGCAGCTTCAGTTGCCCGATGGGCTGTTCCTCCCGGGTGATACGGGCCAGGTAACGCAGTTGGTCCGGGGTGAGTTCGTCCCAGTCGACGGGGACTTGGTAGGTGTCGTTGTCTATCTGTATGGTGCGCATAATTCATTTTAATTAAGAATGTAGAATGAAGAATTGTGGCGCAGCCCTCATCGTAACGGAAATTCTTCATTATTAGTTCTTCATTATCAATAGATGGAAGTAAAGAGGTGTTTCTCCTTGCTGTTCCAGTCCAGCGGGCAGCCTCCGGTGTCGGTGCCGCTCTCTTCGGGGTGCTGCTGCATCCAGCCGGAAATCTGGTCAGCGTAGAAGGCGGCCTGGGCGGCGTAGTAGTTGCCGGTGTCGGTCTGGTCGGTGTAGAGCGGGCGGATGAGCGGGGCGAACTCGGGCTGGTTGCCGTTCAGGCGTTGTTCACGGCCGGTCTGGCTGGTGTGCAGTTCGGCACACTTGGCGGCCATATAGCGGACGCAGAGCAGTCGGAGCGGTTCCAACCCGTCCTCACCCAGCAGCAGGCGTTGGTACAGCGCCTCGCCCAGCAGTTGGGAGACGTTGCGCACCTGGATTTGCAGCAGCACGGGCAGCATCGCCCGGAAGCTCAAGGTGGAGTAGTCGATGTTCACCAGTCCTTCGTCCTGGTACTGGCGGGTGGAGCGGATCAGACAACCGACGGGGGTGATGCCCTCGGCGTGCTGGGCGTATTCGGGATAGTCGTCCGGATGGGCGGAGAGCCAGGCCAACAGGCGATCCAAGGCTTGCATCCCCCGGAAGTAGAGGTTGCTCTTCGCGGCGGCAATCTTGGTGTCGCTGGCCGGGGAGCGTTCGCCCTGCTTGTTCTGCACGGTGATGCCCGCGTCGCCATACTGGATGCCCAGTTCGTCCGTGGCCAGCGAGAGGGTCAGCGGGCCGAGGGCGCGGCAGAGCTTTTCTTTCAGCGTGTCGTCCTCCCCGGCTTTTTCCAGGATGGCGGCGCCCACGTTCGGCTCCAGGTAGATGTCGGTGGCATCGGCGATGAAGGGCGCGATGCTCTCGAAGGGGATGGCGGCATTCATCTTCACCGTCTCCCGCAGTTGGTCAATGTCGGTTATCAGCATATTCATCATTCTAACTACTGTCTACTAATTTCTGACTACTTCATTCCTCGTTCTCCGGCTTCAGCCCCGTGTTCTTGGTGGCTCCCGTGCCTTTGTCCAAGGTGGTGAGTTGGACGTTGGTCACGCTGAAACAGATGTCCTCCGGCCAGCCGTTCAGCCGCTTGGCAAAGTAGAGCGGCTCCAGCGTGGCTTCCTGGAAGGACTTCATCAGGGCCTGGGTGATGATGAAGAGCTCGCGGGCCTCGGTACCGTTGATGCTCTTGTTCTTGCCCGGGCTGGAGCCGATGATGCTGGGGTGGACGCCCATGCCGTAAGAGAGGGTGTTGCTGGTCTCTTCCGAATCCTCGATGTATTCGCCGCCCTTCAGCGCGTTGTCCAGCGGGGTGATGAGGATGTCCTTGTCCTCGATGCCCTTCACCCGGTCGTAGCGGAAATGGCTGACAAAGGTCTTGCCGGCGTTCTCCTCGCCCGTCAGGTAGTCGTTGAGTTGTAAGCATTCGGTAATTCCCATATTTTTCGATATCTTTTATTGTCTTACTTTTGCGGTGTAAACACTACTTATCATCAACTAAACGAACAATCAGTTT
>CASEKR010000078.1 GCA_949288585.1 uncultured Bacteroides sp.
CGACAAGGAGCACCAGAAGTACATCGACGACATCGCCTCCAAGCGCAAGACGATGGTCTCCACCGGCGACCGCTCGGCCAAGATACGCACCTACAACTATCCGCAGGGGCGCATCACCGACCACCGCATCAACTACACCGTCTACAACCTGGCCGCCTTCATGGACGGCGACATCCAGGACTGCATCGACCACCTCATCGTGGCGGAGAATGCGGAAAGACTGAAGGAGAGCGAACTGTAATCCCCTAAGAGATACGCCATGCAACGCCTTGCCTCCCTCCTCCGAACCTTGTCCGGCACTTTCCGCCGATGCGCCGTGCGCTTCCCCGTGACCGTGACCTTCGCCTTCGCGCTGACGGGCTACCTCTGTCACCTGGTAGCCACCGAGGGGAAAGCTGCGGACGACAAGTTGCTGATGACCACGGGTTATTACCTGTCCGTCGGCACGCTGCTCTCGCTCAGCCTGCACCTGTGGGCGGAGGAAGTGAAGCGGCGAGGAATGCGCATAGGCGTGCAGGTGGCGGCACACCTGCTCCTGATGGCCGATGCCCTCTTCCTTTACCTCCACACCATGGGCGCGCGGATGATAGACATCGGCATTGCCCACGGGGCGGCCATCCTCGCCATCGGCCTGTCCGTTTTCTTCCTGCCTTTCTTTCGCGAAAAGGACGACATCCCGGCGTGGAACTTCGCCCAATATGCCTTGGGGACGCTCGCCCTGACGGTCATCGTGGGCGCGGTGATGAGCGGGGGCATCAGCCTGCTGGCCCTTTCTTTGCACCAACTCTTCGGCGTGGACGTCAGCTACAAGTGTTACCTATACATATTAATAATGTGTAGCGAACTGCTGCCCCTGCTGATGTTCCTCGGCCTCCTGCCCGAAGGCGAGCGCAAGCACGACCGCGTGCCGCAGCCCACCGCCTTCCTGCACAACATCCTGCACTACCTCTTCCTGCCACTGGCTGGACTCTACCTGCTGGTGCTCTATGTCTATGCTGGGACTATCATCGCCCGCTGGGAGTTGCCGGACGGGTGGGTGTCATGGCTGGTCACGGCCCTGATGGCGGGAGTCATCGGCATTGAAGGGGGACTGTATCCCTCGCGTGTCAAGAGCCATAAGCCGGTGGACGAACGCATTGCCCGCTGGCTGCCCCTGCTGACACTACCCCTGCTGGTGCTGATGACGGTGGGTATCGGCCGTCGCTTCCTGGATTACGGCATCACACTCAACCGCCTTTACTTAGTGACGCTCAATGCCTGGTTCTACTTCGTCTGCATCGGGCTGGCGGTGGGCAAGGCGCGGCGCATCAGTTGGATACCCATCTCATTCTCCCTCGTCTTCCTTGTGACCTCGGTGCTGCCGGTGAACTACGCCGGCATCACGCGGAGCGTCTTGCGCGAAGATGTCAAGGCAGCACTGGGGCCTCAGTTGCCATTCTCTGAAGAGCAATATGAAGCCTGGCAGCAGACCGTATCCAAGGACGCGGCGGGGCGCATCAACGGCAAGCTGATGTATCTGAGCAATCTGTATGGCAGGGAGAGCACGCGCGACTTGGTGGACGAAAGAATATCGTTCTACAAATATGACGTAACGGTAGAGACAGATACCGTCACCGTGGATGAGTACAGTTTCTACTACCATGCAGTATACCCCTATACCCTGCCCGCGCCCCAAGGCTACCGCTACTGCACCGTCCTTGACAACGTAGGGATGGGAGACAGCCTGGCCTACCGCATTCCTTTGAAAGGAGATGCCCACCTTGTGCTCGATACGCTCTACCTGCCTGTCGACACGCTGCGCAGCCGCGACTTACAGGACGAACTGCCCCCACCCGTACTGCGCACCCAGAGGGGCAACGTATTCGTACTGACTGATTTTCAATCCGTCTACGACATCACGGAGGACGACGAGGGGAATCCCGGCGTGCATCGCCAACTGGAGGTGATGGGCCTGCTCTTCCACAACGTGACAGTCATCACCCAAAAATGTCCCGGATAGAACTCATTTATAATATAAGATATAATAGATTATGAACAAGCAACAACTCATTGACAACATCCGCCGCAAGCAGACGTTCCTCTGCGTGGGGCTGGACACAGACATCAAGAAAATTCCCGAGCACCTGCTGGCAGAGGAAGACCCCGTCTTTGCCTTCAACCGCGCCATCATCGACGCCACCGCCGACCTCTGCGTGGCCTACAAACCCAACCTGGCCTTCTACGAATGCCTGGGCGTGAAAGGCTGGCAGGCGTTGGAGAAGACGGTGAAGTACATCCGGCAGAACTACCCCGACCAATTCATCATCGCCGACGCCAAGCGCGGAGACATCGGCAACACCTCTGCCATGTACGCCCGCTCCTTCTTCGAAGACTTGAAAGTGGACGCCGTTACCGTGGCTCCCTACATGGGCGAGGACAGCGTGACACCTTTCTTGGGCTATGACAACACGTGGGTCATCCTCTTGGCACTGACCAGCAACAAGGGCTCGCACGACTTCCAGCTGACGGAGGACGCGCAGGGCGAACGCCTCTTCGAGAAAGTCCTCCGCAAGAGCCAGGAGTGGGCCGGCGACGACCGCATGATGTACGTCGTGGGTGCTACGCAAGGCCGCATGTTCGAGGACATCCGCAAGGTGGTGCCCAACCACTTCCTCCTCGTCCCCGGCGTGGGCGCGCAAGGCGGCTCGCTGGAAGAAGTTTGCAAGTACGGCATGACGCGGAACTGCGGCCTTATCGTCAACTCCAGCCGTGGCATCATCTACGCCGGCAAAGGGCATGACTTTGCCGACGCTGCCCGCCTGGCCGCCAAGGAGGTGCAGCAACAGATGGCCGAACAACTGAAAAAATAAAATCTGACAGGAAGGAGGTGGGGTATGAAAGCGTGATGCACCACATCTGGGCCGAGCAGCGGAAGAATGTCGATGCCCGTTACCTGGGCATCCCGCTGATCACGTTCACCGAACAGGACGGGAACTATACCTACCGTCTCTCTCCCGATGGCGAACATTGCCACTACCTGCGCTTCCTGATCAATGCGAGCAACTTCACCTGGCGTAAGAAGCCGGAAGAAGTCGAGGAAAACGAGACCTACGAGAACAATTTACATTTGCTCTCCAAGCTCTGCGCCATCGGCTACCTGCTGATGGAGGCCAAGGACAACAACGTCACCCGTGCCGTGGTCGGCATGGACGGCAAGCAGAGCGAGGTGGGCGAGAGCAATGGACGTAGCGGAAAGTCGCTCATCGGCGAACTGATGCGCCAGGTGGTGCCCATCGCCTACCTGCCCGGCAAGAAGCCTGACCTGCTGACGGACCAGTTCGTCTGGAACGACGTGGACGAAAAAACACGCCTGGTCTTCATTGATGACGTGCTACAGAATTTCAATTTCGAGTTCCTGTTCCCCAACCTCACCGGCGACTGGACGGTCAACAAGAAGGGCGGCACCCGCATCACCTACCCCTTCTCCAAGTCGCCCAAGATCTACATCGCCACCAACCACGCCATCCGGGGTACCGGCAGTAGCTTCACCGATCGCCAATGGCTCATCGCCTTCTCCGACTTCTACAACGACACGCACAAGCCGCTGGACGATTTCGGCGTGCTCTTTTTCTCCGAATGGGACTTCACCCAGTGGAACCTCTGCTGGAACCTGCTGGCCAACTGCATCCAACTCTATCTGACCTACGGCGTGGTGCAAGCACCGGGCGAACGCCTCGAGCAACGCAAGCTGCGGCAGGAGATCGGCGAACTCTTCATCTCCTGGGCCGATGAATACTTCAGCAGCGATGAACATCTCAATCATAGGTTGGTGAAGAAAGACCTGTTTGACGCATTCATCAATTACGACCCCGGTGCCAGGAAGTTCGTTGGGCCGACTGATTTCAAGAAGAGACTACAAAAATACTGCAAGTGGAAAGGCTACATCTTCAATCCACAGAAGTATGACCCCAAAAGCGGGAAGCCCCTGTTTTTCGACAAGGACGGAAAACCCATCATCGACGACAAGTCCGGCGGCGTGGAGTATGTCACCATCGGCACCACTTCCAGCGAATCACCGGCACCGACCAACGACCCGATGGGGCTGTCTGTGAGCGACAATAAATTGGACTTCTAATACACATTCCTTATGACCGATACCTATCGAGAAATCATAACCCGGCTGCTGGCCTTGCGTGAGAAAGCTCCGGAACGCTTCATGCGTTTCTACAATGCCGTCTGGCTGATGTGCGACGAGCTTCCGGACGAACAGCAGTTCCGCATTGCCGACCGCTGCGCCCCGAAAAGCATCCCCCTCTTTCGAGACATTGTATCTATCTATATAATGGAACAACCTTGGGAGAAGTACCGGGGACTGTTGGAATTGTCGGATGACATGGAATGGGTCAGGAGAGGTATTGGTCTGCGGCCACCACGTCCGGCGCCGCCTGTTTGGAATCCCCGAAAGGGATAGAGTACCCCAATTTATTACCCTGTAAAGATACACATTTTCAACGAGATATGCAATAATATGCTTAAAAAAGAATGTAAAATTTTCGTGGTAATTTCCCCGGATCATACCGAGCGGGAGCGGATGTTGGCCAAGCTGGCCGTCCGCCTCGGTTTCGCCCGGGTGCCCAGCGATGCCCAAAAGATCATCACCTCGGACCTCCGAAGCATCGACTTGAGTACCGCCTACTTCGTTCTCTGCGCCAACTACAATTTCCGTGGTGCCAGCCTGACCAACCAGCGACTCTACGAGATGGCCGCACGAGGCATCTGCGTGGCGGTTGGCGTCCGCTCCCTGCCTCGCGAATACGAATTCATTTGCCAGGCATTCTTTCCTGAAGACCTGCTTTGATGCAATTTGGCCGCCGGTGGCGCGAAGCGTCACTGGCGGCGGTATCCTTATCTGCTTGTACTCTCGTTTTGCCCATCGGCGGGTTTCGGTTTTCGCCTTTCCCCCTTTCCCCCAAACCTCATACATCAACAAACTGGACAATCGTGCTGCTTTTCGCAGAGCCAGGTAGCATATATAATATTCTTTCTTTTTCTTCTTTAAAAATAACCACATAAAAAAAACCTATAAAAATCGTGCAATCGTGCAGAAGTACGGAATATATAAACCAACCTTTTGAAAATCAATATAATATCATTGCACGAAAATTGCACGATTTGTGCACAAATTGCGCACGATTTGCACTTTTATCTCCCAAAATGCCTTTTGTGCACAATTGAAAGTTTTGCGCAAGGATAGTGCACAAATCGTGCGTGGCTATCAACTTGGGCATCAACACGTTAAGTTATTCATTACGTACAGACGAACGATTGCACGATTTTTTAGTGCAAATCGTGCGTCACAGGGGTGACAGGAATGGAAAAACATTGCAATCCCCTTGCATGGTTGTTGACAAATGATTATATTTGCAAGTAAATCAATTACTTGCGATATGGTAACAACTCGAATCAACCTGCCGGAACATCTGCGCGAATATATCGAAGGGAAGTATGGTGGCTTCAGCCATGACGCTATTCGCTTTCCTGACAGCCTGGACCTCTACCACTTCATCTTCGACCTGCTGGAGAAACGCCCGGTTAACCAGCTAAAAGATGAAGGCAACCTGGAAATCATCCTTCCGGAACGGAGCATCGGAAAAAGGCCGGAATACTACAATTACCTGGGGCAACGGTCCCAACGCATCCTCGCCCGGAAGATAGACACGATGATGTGGGCCGAGGCACACGACTTCATCGACCACAAGAAACACGTGGACGGGATGGAATACAAGGATGCCGTCCACCTCTTTATGACCCGCTACGGCATCGACAGTTTGACCGAAGATGCCTTCCTGAAGAACTATTACCGCTGGCGGGGAAAAGTACGCAAGAAGGAGAAGATCCGTGAATATTCCCGGAACAAACGATAAAAAGGATTAAATCAGCGGGGAAATTTCAGACAGCAAGTGTACAATTTTGTCCTTTCTGAGAGGTAAAAAGTACACAAAAACGTGAAATCATTGAATAATAGAAGGTTATGAACAATATGGGAGGTTTGATCCGGTGCGAGGTTGTGCCGGTGACATCAATAGAAACATTCAGTGTCGTCAATGGCGCAGTCCGCATCACCTTGAAGACTGGCCAATCTTGGACGACCTTGACAGTAAGCACCAAACAGACATCGGCTGGAGCCCCGCCCGAAAAGAGCGAGGCCGGCACTCAATACGCCCATCAATTCAGTACCGTGCTGTCATACTGTGTCTACAAGGGTGAAAATATGAAGTTTTATCAAGATTGTTGCCGGAATGGATGCCTAGTCAAGTACACCGATGCCAATATGCGTACCCGCATTCTTGGCTCCAAGGAATTTCCTCTGACCGGCACGTTCGAGGAGGTGGCCGGGGAAACGGCTACCGATTTGGCCGGTTACCGTTTGGAGTTGGAAGCCACCTGCCTGCATCCTCAATTAATATATAAGGTATAGTGTCGTTTGCCAAACAGGCATACTGCCGTAACATTGCACCGTAATTAATTGGTGCAATGAGCAAACGTATTATCCTTTCTGATTCCTCGCTGAACCGATACGGCTATCGGGTCCTGACCGAAGGCATCGACTATTCCGCCTTCGCGAAGAACCCGATTCTGCTGTATATGCACTTCCGCGATGAGGGCAGTCCCTATTGGGGCACTTACAAGGCCATCGGCCATTGGGAAGATATCCGGGTGGAAGATGGCGTGCTGTCGGCTGAACCCGTGTTCGACAAGGTGGATGAGTTGTCGCAGACCATCTCCGCCAAGTTCGAGGCCGGAACGTTCAATGCCGCCAGCATCAGCATCCGCATCCTGGCCACTTCCGGCGAAAAGGAATACCTGGTGCCCGGACAGACCCGTGAGACCGTCACGAAGTGCGAACTGATGGAAGCCAGCATTGTGGACATCCCCGCCAACGCCAATGCTGTGCGGTTGTATGACCGCGACACTTCCGCCTGCCTGGCCATCGGAATGGAAAATGCGGCTGTCCCCTTGCTCCACAAAGTCACAACACCTATGAACCTGAACGCAAAATGGAAGACCGTCCTCGCCTTTCTTGGCATCGGGGAGGACAAAGCCGAAGCGACCCAGCTCACAGAAAAGCAGTTGGAATCGCTCAATGCCGAAATGGAGCGTTTGCAGACCGAGAATGCCCGCCTGGCCGCCGAGAAAGCGAAAGCGGACAAGCAACTGCAGGCCGCGAACGACGAAGTGACCACGCTGAAAGCCGACCTCGCAAAGAAGGACGGCGAAATCAGCACGCTGACCGAACAGGTGAAGAACCTGAAGAACCAACCCGCTGAAGGACAGCACGGCCCGACGCCGAAGACTGAGCCGCAAGGGGAAACTAAAGAAGACCTGGCCGCCTTCGCCGACAAGAACCCCAAGGACTATGAAGCCTTGACTGCCCGGATGAAGGAGGAAGGACTGATTTAATGTAAAATGCAAAATTAAAAACGCAAACTTATGGCAGAAACTCCCAAACTGATAGACGTCAAGAAGCTCAATGAAGCGATGACGATTTACGACAAGACCCTGCGTGCCCTGCCTTACGCCACGCTGCAAGAGGTGGCCGCAGTGCTGGGCCTGAACGTGATGGACCTGCAAGGCAAGCACGTCCGCATCAACGAACGCCGCCACGCCGGAGGCACCCAGTCCTACAAGGTGGGCAAGACTTTCTCCAACCTCGACAAGCTGCTGGCCTTCGAGCCTTCGGCCATCGAACCGAAGGACGTGGTGTGCATCACCAAGGAAAACAGCCAGGTCTATACCGACAATGAATTGCTCATCGTGGGCGGCAAGCCGGTGAGCAACATCACCAAGCGGCATCCGCTGGAAGTCCGTGTGGCCCACGCTTTGGTAAAAAGCCACATCGAGGACGTGGTGTATGTGCTGTTCCACGCCGAGCGCGACGAAGATTCCACGTCTCCCGCCGGTGCCTTCGACGGTTTCTTCACCAAGGCCGACTTGCTGATAGCCGCCGGCGATGTCAATGCCGCCCGTGGCAACTTCGCCGTCAGCGGCGAGTTCCTGGCCCCCACCAGCGACACGGACTATTCCGCCTACGAGAACCTGGTGGAATGGATAGGCAACACCAACACCTACCTGCGCTCCAGCCGTAGCGGCACGCCGCAGTTGCTTTGCGCAAAGAGTGTGCTGATTGCCGCCCGTGCCGCCTTGCGCAACAAGCTGAAGATGCAGGAGTACCCCTCGATGCAGCGGATGATCGAACTGTTGCGCGAGGATGCCTTCTGCCCCACGCTGGAAGTGGCCACCCACGAAGCCTTGGGCCGTGGCAGCCGCCTGATTCTCCAGAAGAAGGGCAATATGGACCTGGCCTTCAATACCCAGGCCGCCACGCGCTTCTGCCAGATCCGCGACATCTACGAAGACCCCAACGAATGGCAGTTCTGGCTGCAGTCCGGTTACGACACCCGCATCGACGACTGGCACGAGAAGGTGTTCTGCACCAACGAACAGAAGAACGAGGCCCTCGACCTGGCGGGTGACTACTGCAAGACCGGCGGCGTGCAGGTGACTATCACCGGCGACGACAGCCAAGGCAAGTGGAACGTCCAAGGAAAGGCGGCCCAGCGCGGCAGCGGCCAGTATGTCATCGGCCTCACGCCCGGCAAGTACACCATCGAGTTCTCCGACGTGAGCGGCAAGACCAAGCCCTCCAGCCTGACCGAGGTGGAAGTGAAGGCCGGGGAAATCACCGCCAAGGAAGCCGCTTACACGGCAGCGGGTTAATGAAGAATTGAAAATGAAGAATGAAGAATTAAAAAGTGAATGACTTATGAAACGGAAACTCTTTCTTTTCTGTATAGTCGCCGCCGTCCTGGCAGCAGCGTTTTGCCTGCTGCCGGAGTTGGCTGGCGTCACGTCCGGCCAGGAGCCGGGCGATGTCCTGATGGCCGCCGGGCCGGCCTTTGCCGCGCTGAAGTGGCCTGTGGGCCGCAACAATATGGGCGGCTTCAAGGGTTATCTCATCTTCGTGCCCGCCGACGCCCCGTCTGCCGTGCCCGAACTCCCGAAATGGGAAGCAGCCACTGACAACGATGACCTGGTGACTGCCTCCGGCACGTTCGCCTTCCCCGCCGAGGGAACCATCAAGGCGCCCCTCTACCTCTACAGCACGGATGCCACGGTGGGCTACAACGTGGAAGCCCAGGGCGAGGCCGACGGCATCTCCTACCGCCAGACCCTGACCGCCTTCTTCCCCGGCAATATGAAGGAAGCCCACGCCTTCGCCGCCCTGGTGAAGAACACGCCGGGCTACTACATCTTCGAGGACTCGGACGGGCAGCAGATGATGATTGGCCAAAAGGGGATGCCCGCCTCTACTTCGGTGGCTTTCGCCGGAGGCCAGGCCCGTGCCGACCGTCGCGGCCACACGTTCACCATCACGGCGGACAGCAACTATTCGGCCGTGTTCCTGGAGACGCCCATCGACGTGGATGCCGTGAAGGACGGCACGTGGACCGCAGGCGGCGGAGTGGGAGGCTGATCCATATAATATAAATGGTATAGGAAAATGAAACGCAAGGAACAACTGCAACAATGGCTCGGAGACCGACGGCGCACGTATGCCGACGGCCTCCGGCTGTTCCGCGCCCTGGCATCGGACGCGGTGAAGAAGCGATACTCCGCCTACCTGGAACAGGGGGCGGACGGCGTGACGAACCCCTTCGACCCCCGGTTCACGCAACTGGTGAACTGCCTGAGCAAGATAGCCCAGGCCATCCGCGCCGGGCAGGCCATCCCCGCCGCCGAGGAAGAACTCCTCACCGTCACCGTGCCCGCCGACAGTCAGGCCAAGGAACGCGAGGAGCGTCAACGGCGCATCGAGGAACTGAAGGCCGACAACGAGGACATCGCCACCCGCATCGGTTACCTGGAGGACGAAAGCGGCACCCACGCCGACGAGATAGACGGACTGAAGGACCAGATGGAGCAGAACCTGGACGAAATCCAGCAACTGCGCAAGGACGTGGACCAACTCAGCCAGCCCGGCGTGAAGATTGTCACCGAAGAGAGCCTGACGCCGGAACTGAAGAAGACCTACCAGCGCATCAAGGAGATTGCCCCGCTCTACGCCTCGCTGCACGCCGACATCGCAAGTATGTCCACGCCGGACGAAGAGCGCAAGAAGCTGGCCGACAAGCTCTGCGACCTGGACGATGAACGCCGCTCCCTCTGGAAGCAGATAGACGACTGGGCCGAGGGAAAGGGCGTCCGTCTCGATGAGAAACGCCCCGAGTACAGCGACAACGCCTTGGTGCGCGGCTACGAGATGGCCCGCCAGGTGAAACGCCTGCGGCAGAACATCGCCAACAGCCGCGACGCCGCCGAGAAAGCCCAGGCCGACGGACGGCAGACCATCTATGAGAACGCCCTGAAGCGCATAGAACGCTACGAGGCCGAACTGAAGGAACTGGAAGCCGAGATTGCCAAGGAACAGCAAGCGTAAGAAGATTGATATGTTTTTTCAGGATGACACCGGAGAGGTATGTCAAAACCCTCTGAATGTTTCGTAAGCATTCGGTAATTCCCATATTTTTCGATATCTTTTATTGTCTTACTTTTGCGGTGTAAACACTACTTATCATCAACTAAACGAACAATCAGTTT
>CASEKR010000079.1 GCA_949288585.1 uncultured Bacteroides sp.
GTGACTGTATCAGGTTCCAAATGCTCTCTAAAGATACGGTTGCATTCATACGCTTGTCATTTAAGGGGTTAGGATAGTGCAAAGATAGGGATTATTTTTATACGTGCTAGCTTATGAGGACGTTTTCTCACAACTACCCCATCGGGTAGTGCGCGTCCCGCCCCGTCTTCCTACCTTTGCGGCAGAAAACAAAGTAACAAGTGATATGAATGGATTTAGATTAAAGACAGCTTTTGTAGCCCTGTTATTAAGTGTATCGTGTTTGGCAGCGGAAGGGTATTCTTTCCAAGTTGTTCGGCAAGGGACCGGCCAACAAACTGTGGTGTTCATTCCCGGCTTCGCTTGTTCCGGGGAGGTTTGGCACGAAACGGTAGAGGCCATCGGAGACAGTTGTACTTGCTATGTGCTTACGATGCCCGGTTTTGCCGGTGTGGCTCCCGAAGCGCACCCTTCCTTTGAGGGATGGAAGCAGCAAATCATCCGTTTCATCGAGGAGGAACATTTGGAGAGGCCCGTGCTGGTGGGGCATAGCATGGGCGGAGGATTGGCATTGGCCGTGGCGGCCGAACGTCCGGACTTATTGAAAAGTGTGGTTGTGGTAGATGCCTTGCCCTGCCTGTCGGCCTTGTATAACCCCGGTTTCCAAAACCAGGCGGAAGTGGATTGTACAGGCATTGTGCAGCAGCTGATGGCGCAAGATGATGCGCAATTTGCCCGTCAGCAACGCCTGAGCGCGGCCAACCTGACCACGGACTCCCTGTTGTGCGAACGGCTGGTGCAATGGGGCACGACTTCCGACAGGCGGACGTATGCACAGATGTATTGTGATTACTCTAACACCGACATGCGTCCGATGCTGGGGCGGGTCAAGGTGCCTGCCTTGGTTTTGCTGGAATTTTCTTTCCAACGAATGGCTCCGATGGTGGAAGAACAATTCAAAGGACTGAGGACCGTACGCTTAGAATACGCCACCCAAGGGCTTCATTTCATCATGCGGGATGATTGGGATTGGTTTATCAGGCAACTCAAAGGTTTCTTGGGTGAATAAATACGGATATTCTGAAAGCCTCAATACAAAAAACATTAGCAAAAGTTTGGCAGCATGGAATAGTTGTCATACCTTTGCAGCAACAGTTCCTGCCACGCCTCTCAACGATGCGTACCACGGCAGGACTTCGTTTTTTATACCCTTATGAAATATGACAAACAACCGATAGATTTGTCCCAACAACTTGCCTTGTTGAAGCAAAGGGGATTGCTGGTGACGGATGAAGAAAAAGCATTGAAACAACTTCATTCCATCAGCTATTTCAGACTTGCAAGCTATTGGCGGGTTATGGAAGTGCCGGATTCTATCAACCATCGGTTTCTGCCCGGCAGCTATCTTGACGAGGTAATCCGCTTATATCTGTTCGACAAGAAACTGCGGACATTGATATTTACCTCCATACAGGACATAGAAATAACCCTACGCACCCATGTCATCCAACATTTCTCCCTGAAATACGGTGCATTTTGGTTTATGGATGAGCAATTGTTCAAAGACAAGCGCATATTTCAGAATTGTCTTGAAAGTATCCAAAAGGAAGTTGGCCGTTCCAATGAGGATTTCCTGAAAGAACATTTTGCGAAGTATGATGACCCACTATTGCCGCCCGTATGGAAAACGATGGAAGTAGTTTCATTCGGAACACTCTCTAAGTTGTATTGCAACTTCGGCGATACGGAGGTGAAAAAGGAAGTGGCACGAAGTTTCGGACTGCCGCAATACCTGTACTTGGAAAGCTGGATGAAATGTGCTGCCGTACTCCGTAACTATTGCGCCCACCATGCCCGCCTTTGGAACAGGCGTTTTCCTGTCATGCCCCATTTGCCTAAAAGACTGCCATTGGAATGGATAGGCACATCTGCTTTGCGGCCGATGAAACTTTACGCCCAACTTTGCTATTTGGCATATTTGGAGCAAAGCATTTGTCCGAACAGTGATTTTAATACAGAAGTTGTCGCATTGCTCCGCGACAAGCCTCAAGTGCTTACAAAGGCGATGGGTTTCCCTACGAACTGGCAAGAAGAGTCCATGTGGAAAGGATGTTCTTCGCCTTCCTAAATCAGCCCCAGATTGGCCGCGATGCCCACGGCCTCAGTGATGTTTTCCGCGTGCAGCTTCTCGAAGATGTTCTTTTTGTGATACTTCACGGTGTTGGCGTCGATGAAGAGCGTTTCGCCTATCCGGACATTGGAAAGGCCCATGACGGAGAGGCGCAGGATGTCGCGCTCACGGTCTGAAAGGATGAGTTCCTCCCGCTTCTTCCAATGGCGGGCGGCGAAGGAGTAGACGTAGCGGTCTGCACAGGTCTTGTCCGTGATGAGGACATCGCCCGCCTGGGGAGTAGGCGAAAGGGAGACCACGCACAGCGCCAGCCAAATGTCGCCCTGCGGACTAAGCAAGACGGGCGTCAGTTTGTGATGAATGAGGTACGTGCGGCGGTCGGTCACGCAGATGTGGAAGTCGTAATCGATGGAGCAGTGCAGCCTCTTCTCCACCGGAAGCTGATAGTAGAAGCGGAAGCCCGCCTCATTGATTTCCAGCAGTCTGTCCATATCGTCGGGCGGGACGACCTCAAAATAGAATGCGTAACCTTTCTGCCTGACCTCTTCGGGCGAGCGTCCGCAAAGAAACAAGGGGTTGGGCGACACGTAGAGGAAGTTGCGCCGGTTGTAGTCGATGAGGTAGATGCTGTGGTTGGTGCTGCGTGCCAAGGCGTCGGCCATCACCACGCACGGTTCGGCACGGGTGTAGTCCTCGTCGGGGATGTCCATCCGGCGGGGGAGGGTGGAGAAGAAGGGGGCGGTATGTTCGGTGCTCATATAATCGCTTTGTTGGATTTTTGGGGCAAATGTAAGAAAAAGGCGCATTATTTCTTTCCGGTTTGCCGCATTTCTGTGGCAATCCTTTATCTTTGTAGCCTCAACCAAATACTGAAACGCAATGAATATCAAGACTTATCTGTTGTGCGGGACGGCTGCCTTGATGGTGGCCTCTTGCGGCGGGAACGCCAAGAAACAAGTGGCAGAAGGAAGTGAAGCGACGGCGGACACGCTGGCCGTGCGCGGCGATAGCGTGTACACACTGGCTGTCCAAGTGGGCGATGTGCAGGCGATGTGGATTCGGGACAATGCCGCCGAACGCCTGATGCCTCGCACGCTCTTTCCCGATGCCTCCGATGCGTTGATGGACAGCCTCGGACTGGCCGGCGGCGTGCCTTCCACGGTCAGCACGTTCTATGTGAAGACGGCCGGCGCGGGCATCCTGTTCGACACCGGCTTGGGCGCTACGGACAGCCGTTTGCTCTCCGGCCTGCAAACCTTCGGGATAGCCCCGGCGGACGTGAAGTTCATCTACCTGACCCACATGCACGGCGACCACATCGGCGGAATGCTGACCAAGGAAGGCGAAGCAGTCTTCCCTGCAGCTGAGGTCTATGTCTCGAAGCCGGAGTATGATTATTGGATGGCGGACAAGGCCAACCGCCAGCAAGTGGCAACGATGGAGGCTTACAAAGACCGTCTGCACTTCTTTCAGTTCGGCGACACATTGCCGGGCGGGGTAGTGGCGATGGATGCCGTGGGCCATACGCCCGGACACACTGTTTTCCAGGCAGGCAGACTGTTGGTGGTGGGCGACCTTATGCACGGCGCAGCCCTCCAGAAAGTGCATCCGGAGGTCTGCGCCACGTTTGATATGGATAAGGAGGCTGCCATTGGGGCGCGCCGACGCTTTATCCGCTATGCCGAAGAGAACGGCCTGACGATGGCAGGCATGCACCTGCCCGTTCCCGCCTTTGACTAACGGTCTTCTTCCTCCTCTTCTTCGATGAAGTCCGCATCGTCCGGATGGGGAGGAAGCACCGGTTCAGGCTGCTGCATGGCAGCCTTTTTCATTTTCTTGCCATGCTTGCGTTCCCACTCCCAGGCCACCTTCTTGGCCCGGTAGTCATCATACTGTTTTTCCAGATAGTTGTCTGCCATAATCTACATGTATTTAGGGGTTAAACAAAAGGATACTTAGCGTCGGGTCGGGACGGCGAACTCCTGCCAGTCGTATTGTCGTCCTGTGCCGTCGGCCACGGCTACGCGCAGGACAATCTCCCCGGTTTTTATCCGTTGTCCGGCGCTTACGGTGGCTGTATATTTGATGCCATTGTGCGGGCCGATTTCTTCCACCAGCACGGACGGGGAGATATGGATGCGTTTCATTCCGGTGGTTTCTTCCACTACTGGCACGATGTTGAAGGCTGGTTGCCGACCCTCGTTCCTGATTTCGAAGATGACTTTGCTGTGTTCTCCCGAACGGATGACGTGGTCGCGGTCGTCGTCGATGAAGCGGATGTTATGTATCCGCAACTGTTCCAGGGTCGAGGGGCGTGGACGCCAGTCTTCTTCCGCCGGCACTGTCACGATGGTTTCTTCCTGCGCTTGGCTGCGTGATGCGGCGTTGCCGATAGCTGCCCCGGCAATGGTTCCTATGATGGAGCCGATGGCCGAACCCCGGTAGCCGCCGTGCCAGCCGTGCCGGTTTTCTCCAACCAGCCCGCCTATCGCGCTGCCGATGTTGCCGCCGATAGCTGCTCCTGCTAGGGTTGCTCCCGGGTCTCCACCCGCCACGTTCCGGCTGGTACCACATCCGCTGAGTATGACGATGCAGGCGAAGGCTATTGTCCACAGATGGTAAGTAGTCCGTTTCATGGCATTGGTCTTTTAGAGTTCGTCGCGTGTGAAGGCGATGGCGCGGTTGACATATTCTATGAAGGGATAGGTTGAGCGGAACAGTTCTACCGTCCGCTCCAGCAGGTTGTCCGCCAGGGCGAAGGATTTTCCGGGAGAGCGCACCAGGCAATAGGTCCGGTATTTCAGGTATTCCGAGCAGGCGGCATCCTTGGGGAATCCGTTAGGCACCCGTTTCAGTTTGCCTTCATCATCCAATTGGAAGTCGGGGGCTTGCAGCAAGGTTTGTTCAAAGTCCCCGTCGCCGTTGCAGATGTCCTCGCGCAGGGTGCGCAGGGCTGCCGGCTCCAGCATGTAATGGCCGGATGCCAGCATGTTGCCGGAATCATATCCATCTTCTTCCGGGCCGACCTGGAAATAATAGCCTGCGTAGCCCGATTTCTTTCCGCCTGGGCAGATGAAAGCGCCGATATGCGTCTTGTAAGGCCGTTTGTCCGACGAGAAGCGCGTGTCGCGGTAGATGCGGTAAGTGCAGTCCTTGGGCGTCAGGTCTTTGATGCTGTCGTCAAAGGAAGCGATGCCCGCAATGAGTTGTCCGGCAAAGGCGTCGAACCTTGCCTGCGCCGCGCGGTACTCGTCCTTGTGGGCGTTGAACCATTCGCGGTTATTGTTGCGTTCCAACTGTTCGAGGAAGTGGATTACGTCTTTCATATTTTGAAGAGGGTTAGGTTGGTAAACGCAAATGTAGGAAATATTTCTTGGATTACGCGTTTTCAGGGGCAGAAATAAGCCCGTCTCGCAGAAAAAAGTGTGGGCAGCAACTTTTCGTAGGGTGGTTCTTTCGGTTTTTGCAAAGTTTAGCCTGACAAAGGAAAGGGCGTGCCATGAGTGGCACGCCCTTGTTTCTATCAGACTTCGGGAACCTGGCGCGTAATTATTCGCCTGCTCCTTCGCAAGTAATGTCTGTGGCCAGCGTGATGTAGTTCAGGACAGACTCGCCGTCAACCAGCGCGTTTTCCGTTTCGGCTGTTTCAGTGGTCAGGCACTGGCCTTTGCCCGTGATGAGGGCGTTGTAGAGGGACACTTCCGTGCCGGCGCGCAGGCGCACGCCTTGCTTGCTGCCGCCGTTGCCGATGAGCGTGAGGTTGGCCAGTACGGGGTGTGAGACGGGAGTTGCGCCGAAGTTGTCGCCGTTGTTGTCGCACTCCATCAGGCAGTCGCAATCATAGCCCAGGGTGGACTCGGCTTCCTGGTAAGCCACGAGGAACTGGCCGTAACCGTTCCAGCCTTCGGTCCAGTCGAAGGAGTCGTCGCTGCAGTTCACTACCACCATGTTCTTGATGTTCACGCTACCGCCGAAGAACTCGAAACCATCGTCAGAGCCTTTGTATGCCTGGCAGTATTCGACCGTCGTCCCGCGTCCGACGCCATAGAACGAGATGCCGTTGGCTTCGTGTTCTTCGTCGAAGGCATAGCCGGTGTATTCCAGGCGCACGTAGCGGAGCGTGCCCGAGTTGTCGTCCTCTTCGTTGCCGCCATATTTAGCGCCGCCGATTTCCGACATGCCGCTGCCGCCGGACACGTTCGTGTGTGCCTTGCCGCAGATGTGGATGCCGCCCCAGGCTCCGTCCTCAGTCCGGGTGGCGGTCATGACGATGGGGTTGCTGGCAGTGCCTTCGGCCACAATCTTGGCTCCTTGTTGCACCAGGATGTAGTCAACCAAGTCATCTTCTGCGTTGGCCACGATGGTGACCCCCTCTTCGATGGTCAGCGTGGCTCCGGTTGCCACGATGTAGTCGCCGCTCAGCATGTACTTCTGGTTGGCGGCCAAAGTCTTGTCTTCGTTCAGCGTGCCGGTCAGGGTTTCCACGGCCGCTTGGCTGGGTTTGTTGTCCCCGCCCGTTTCGTCCACCAGCGTCCATCCGGCCGTCCAATCGTTGTCGGCAGGCACGGCGCCACGGTAGGCGGCAGCCGTGAAGAAGCTGTTCACGCCTGGCATGTTGGCGCCGCCGTCAACTGTCCCGACGAACGTGTTGCTGAACGTATGGCCGAATTCGTAGTTGATGACGTTGTTGTTTCCCGAAGCAGTGAACAGTTCGGACGAATAGATGGCACCGCCCGGAGGAGGGGGAGGAGTGGTTTCGTCGTCATCGCTGCACGCGGTGAATACACTCATGGCGGCAAAGGCAGCCATGGACAGGAATTTCAAATCAGTTGTCTTCATACTTTTCTTAATTTGTTGGGTTAATAATCTTGATATGGTGGTTCCTTGTTTGCTTTAAAGTCTGTAAGAGAAGCCTATCTCGATGCCCGTCCCGCGCTCGTAGCGTTCTACTTCCACTTTCCGCCCGGTCTTTGTTTCTTGCTTGAACACGACGTCTTGGTTCAGCAGGTCGGTGACTTGCAGCTTCAGGCTGAAATGCTCGTTCAGTTGGTAGTTTGCCACAAAGTCCAACGTGTGCAGCGCTTCTTGTTTCTCGTCGCCTGCGCCGTTGATGCCTACGGCGTGGATGCGGGGGCCTTGTACGTTGTAGAGCAGACTGGTGATGAGCCGCGTCTGGTTCCTGAACGTGGGTGCATAGTTGATATCCGCGTTAATCAGGTAGGGCGACGCGCCTTGCAGCGAGCGTTGTGAGTTGGTGTAGCTGCCGCCGTCTTCGGGCAGTTTCACGTTGGTGTACATGTACGAGCCGTTGACGCCCAGCCGGAAGTCGCGGAACAGTTCCCTGCGGAACTCTATTTCGACGCCGGCGGCAATGCCCGTCCGTGCGTTTTGGAACGAATGGACGGCTGCCCCGCCCGAAGTGTCCTGGGTACGTTCGATGGGGTTGTCCAGAACCTTCCCGTAGCCCGTGATGGAGAACATGTTGCCGGGGGCATCGTCCTCGAAGCGTTCGTAACGCAGATCAACATTGTAGTTGTATCCGTTCTTCAGGTCGGCGTTACCGTATAGCTGTGCGCCGCCGTAGGACTCCTGGTAGAGGAAGGGCGCCATTTCGATGAACGAAGGGCGGGTAACGGTGCGCGAGAAGGAGAAGCGCACGCTGTTCTCAGGGTTGACCGTGTACTTCAGGTTCAGGGCGGGGAACAGGTCGTCGTTGTTCAGGACATTCCGCTGCAGTTGCCCGCCGGGGCTGGCGTAGTTGACCCATTGTTTGCTGTGCTCGTAGCGCAGGCCCAGGCTGACGAGGAAATTGTCCGTCGGGTAGTATTCGGCCTCGGCAAAGCCTGCGTAGATGGTTTGCCCGGCGTCGTATTGGTCTTTGGGCTGCTGGTCGCGCCCGATGCCGATTTCGCCGTCCTGCACGTTGCCGTAATTGATGAAGCCGCTGGTGGCATAGGTGTCGGTGATGTTCGGATAGAAGCCTTGCAGGTCGTAGTAGAAGCGCGTAGACCTGAACTGGCGTTGTTTGTCTTTATAGGTCGTGCCAAAGCGCACGAGGTTCTTCTGCCCGAAGCGGTAGGTGCTGCGCAGATCGCCCACCCATTCATCCTCGTCCAGGGTGCCGAAGTAGCGCATGGTTTCTTGGGCGTTCAGCTTGAAAAACTTTACGCTGCCGTCCGGTTCCTTCTCGAACATCAGTTGGCGGCGGTCGGGTTCGCTGCTTTGGGTCTTGCTGTAAGAGCCGCTCCAGTTGAAGTCCCATTGTCGGTTGCCGAACTCGTGGTGCCCGTTGACCTGATGGTTTTGTAGGGTGTAGATATGCGTCACGTTGTGGTTGCCGATGAGTTCGTGGTCTTCTTCGTCGATGCCTTCGCGCCTCATGTAGGTGTCTGATGCGTTGCGGGCGTAGAAGAAGGTGTAGCCGATGCGGTCTGCCTGGCGCAGGGTGTAGGCCAGGTTGGCCAGGCCGGCCATTTTCAGTTCGTTCTTATAGCTGTCGTAGTAGAACAGGTCTTGCGTACTGCCTCCCGCTTCGATGGTGCGGTACAGTCCGTTCTTTATGGTTGCCAGGTCGTTGCTGAGGCTCATGGCGGCTAGCAGGCTGAGGGTTTGGTCGCCCAGTCGCCAGTCTTTGGCTCCGCCCATGCTTCCCCCAAATTCGGGCAGGGCACTCTTCTTCTTCACGTCGAAGGTTGTTTTGAAAGGGTTTTCCTGGAGGACAGCGGATTCGAACTCCGTCTTTGCCATGTCAATGAATTTCTGGTCGATGCCCGGGTTACGGAACAAGGTGTGCGCACGGTCCATCGTGTAGAAGTCCTGCCCCAGGGTGTTGAACTGTCCGCCCATGTTGAAGCTGATGTTAAAGAAGTCCGTGCCCGTGTTCTCCTTCGTGCTGATGTCGATGTGGGCGCCCGAATAATCGGCGAAAGCTCCAGCCTCGTAGACCTTGCTGACGGTGATGTTCTGCACCGTGGCGGCTGGGAAGATGTCCAGGGGAATGAGTTTGTTGTCGGGGTTGGGCGAGGCGATGGGCAGGCCGTTCAGCGTGGTGGTGCTGTATCGGTCGCCCAGCCCACGGACGATGAGTTGGCCGGCCGAAGCGATGGAGATGCCAGTGATTTTCTTCACGCCTTCCTGCACGTTGCTGATGCCTTTTAGGGTCATTTCTTTAGCCCCCATGTTCTCGATGGCCAGGGTAGCCTTCTGCCGTTCCATTTGTAGGGCGCGTTCGCTTTCCAGGTTTTTGCGGGCAGTGACTGTCACTTCGCCCAGTACTTCGGTGTCCGGTGCCAACTGGAAATCCAATTGCATGTCGTCCCGGGTGACGCGCAGGTTCTCGAGGACTTCGGTCTTGTATCCTATATAAGATATGTAGAGCGTGTGCGTGCCTGGACGGAGGATTAGTTGGTAATTGCCGTCCATGTCGGCCACCGCCCCTTGGCTGGTTCCGGCCACTTGGACTGTGGCACCTGTCAGCGGTTCGCGTGTTTCCTTGTCGGAGATGTTTCCTTTGATAGTCCCTGCCATGGCAGCCATGCAGGAGAGCAATCCTAATAAAACGAGGAAGAGAATCCTTCCTAAATCCAGTTTTGTGCTCATCTTTGCTTTACTTGTTTCTTTTTCCGTTGCAAAGGTGGGGATTTGGTATTACAGGTGTATGTCGTCTTTTCAACGTTTGTTTTGCGATGCCATTACATTTGTATTTTCTGCTTGGCAGGCAAAGTGTAAAAGGCTGCCTCTTCGTTCGTCAGGATAAAAATGTTCCGATTTTTTGATTGCCTCTCATCTCCTTTGGACTATTCCTGCAGAAAGACTTAAGTATTTCCGTCAAAACACTTAAGTCTTTTCGGAGTTTTACTTAAGTATTTCGGGGAAAAAACTTAAGTGTTTCTGTGGAGATGTAGCAAGTTTATATTCAGAGTGTTGTACTTCCGGATTTAGGAAAATCCGCCGTTTCCATCATCCTTCGCGTTTTTTTTCGCGTCCGGATTTTTTACAACTGATGTTTTCCCTCCAGTATTCCCCATTTTCCCGCTCTGTTTTTCATGCCGATATAAAAAACAAGAGGGTGCATCATTCCGATGCACCCTCTTCTGAGGATAGATGATGTCTCAATCGGTCCTATCAGAGTCCGAACGAGAACTTGTCAATGCTGTCATATACCACACTGGCGATGCTCAGCACAATGATGCCGGCTGTGCACAGCAGGAGGCTGACACGCGTATAGTTATCGCTCTGAAAGGCAACGATAGGCTCGTCGCTCTTGTTGATGTACATGGACTTCACCACGCGCAGGCACCAGCAGGTGGAAGCCGCTTTCGAAGGCTGCCGCGAAGATGAAGAACTTCGAGAAGAAGCCTGCGAAGGGGGGGATGCCTGCCAGGGAGAACAGGGCCAGCGTCATCAGGAAGGCCAAGCGCGGGTTGGTGGTGTAGAGGCCATTATAGTCTGTCAGCGTCACCTTGCCCGTGCGCTGGATGATGATGTTGATGACTGTGAAGACGCCCAAATTGGCGAAGAGGTAAATCAACACGTAGTAAATCAGCGAGGTCATACCCATCGACGTGCCGGCGATGACACCCAGCATGATGTAGCCTGCCTGCGAGATGCTGGAGAAGGCCATCAGTCGCATCAGGTTCTGCTGGCGCAGGGCGAAGAGGTTGGCCAAGGTGATGGAGAGGATGATAATCCAGTAGAGGATGGTCTGCCATTCCGTCACCATCGGGGCAAACACCTTGATGAGGACCAGCATCAGCACGAAGGCCGCAGAGCCTTTGGAGATGACGCTCAGGTAGGCCGTCACCGTGCTGGGCGAACCCTCGTAGACGTCGGCCGTCCACAAGTGGAAGGGCACCAAGGAAATCTTGAAGCCCATGCCGGAGAAGAAGAACACCAACGCCATGATTTGCAGGGCACTGCCGTCCAGGGCGGCGGGGATGTCCTCGAAGTAGAGCGAACCCGTCGTGCCGTATATCAGCGACAGGCCGAACAACAGCAAGGCGCTGGAGAACATGGCCGTCAGGATATACTTGGCACCAGCCTCGGCGGACTGGAAGCGGAACTTGTCGAAGGCAATCAGGGCCACCATCGGGATGCTGGCCGTCTCAAGTCCGATGAAGAACATCAGGAAGTGTCCGGCCGAAATCATGAAGTACATGCCCAGCAGGGTGGAGAGCGTCAGGACGTAGAACTCGCCCTGCTTGATGTGGTTCTCCTCGCGGCGCATCCATTCGTGTGCCATCAGGAACACGATGAGCGTGCCTATGCTCAGGATGGACTTCACGATGCTTTGGGCGGGCGTAGTAATATACATGCCGCCGAAAGCGGAAGCCTCGGCACCGGGCACCAACGTGATGACGGTGTGTATCAGGAGCAGCGCAACCGGCAGGAGCGTGTTCAGTACAGGCTTCCCGTCGCGCTTGTGGTTGTCAGGACTCATGAAGAGGTCTGCGATGAAAAGAATGACAATCACTGCAATCAGCGACAGCTCTTCTTTCATCAGTAGGAATTGACTGTAATCCATTTCCATATCTAATTATTGTTTACAGGTTATTGATTATTGAACTACTGCCAGGTGATTGATTATCGGCAATACGCTGTCGCCAATCATGTTGCTGATCCACCACGGTGCCAATCCCAATGCGGCCACGCAGGCGATGAGGACAATGACAGCCGTGCGCTCGTCCCAAGTGGCGTCCGTTAGTTCCAGATGGTGCTTGTTGGTGCAGGTGCCATACAGGATCTTGCCCACCAGACGCAGGATGTAGACCGCCGTGATGACGATGGAAGCCGTGGCGATGATGGTCCATGTGCGGTGGAACGTGTCATCCAGTTGGAAAGCACCGGTGAAGATGGTCATTTCAGCCACAAAACCGCTCAAGCCAGGCAGACCCAGGTTGGCCAGACCGGCAATCACGTAGCAGACGGAGAGGAAAGGCATGATTTTCATCAGGCCGTTCAGTTCGCGGATGTCACGGGTGTGGGTACGTCCGTAAATCATGCCGATGAGGGCGAAGAACAAGGCTGTCATCAAGCCGTGGGACAACATCTGCAGCACGGCACCCGTGCTGGCAGCTTGGTTCATCATCAGGATGGCGAAGAGCACCAAGCCGCAGTGCGACACGGAAGAGTAGGCGTTGATGTACTTCAGGTCGGTCTGCACGCAAGCCGAGAAAGCGCCATAGACAACGGAAATACCAGTCAGGATGATGAAGATCCAGGAGAGCTCGTTGGCAGCCTCAGGCATCAGGTACATGGCGATGCGGAAGCAACCGTAACCTCCCAGTTTCATCAGTACACCGGCGTGCAGCATGGACACTGCCGTGGGGGCCGAAGCATGACCGTCGGGGCTCCATGTGTGGAACGGGAACAAGGCGCCCAGCACACCGAAGCCGATGAAGGTCAGCGGGAACCAGATGCGTTGTTGCTCGATGGGGATGTTGTGCAAGCCGGCAATCTCCAGCAGGTTCATGGTCGTGGCGCCCGAACCGAAGTAGATGCCCAGAATGCCAATCAGCAGGAAGGCGGAGCCGCCCATCAGCATCAGCGTCAGCTTCATGGCCGAGTATTCCTTGTGACCGGAACCCCATACGCCAATCAGCAGGTACATCGGAATCAGGGCCACCTCGTAGAACATGAACATGGTGAACAGGTCTATTGAGATAAAGAATCCGAACACACCAAGCGACAGGAACGTGAACCAAAGGAAGTATTCTTTCGTGAGTGGTTGCAGACGCCAAGAAGCGAATGTACCTGTGAATACGATGATGGACGAAAGCAGCAGCATCACTACCGATATGCCGTCAACGCCTACCGAATAGTGTATGTTAAGAGCCGGATACCAGGCAATGTCGGCGCAAAACAACATCTCGTCCGTTGCGCCTCCCTGGCGGGCTTGGAGGTACATCACGGTCAGCGCGAGGGAGAGCACCAGCAAGGCCGAAGCACCCGTCACCATCACCGTGCGTATCTGTGAGATGTTGCGGCTCAGCCAAAGGCCCAGCAACATCAGCAGGGGAATGAGAACAAATAATGATAAGAAGTTCATCTTATTGAGTATTTAATAATTATGTTTCTATGTTTATTAGTCACTCGCACATCGGTTACAGCAACAGAATCAGTATCAGTGCCAGCACGCCCAGCAAGAATACCAGCGCATACTGTTGTACGCGGCCGCTCTGCAAGGTGCGGATGGAATCGCTGCCTGCGTTCGAACCCCATGCCAGGAAGTTGAAGAAACCGTCCACCACGTGGCGGTCCCACCAAGCGATGGGAGTGGAGACGCAGCGGAAGATAATCCGGTGGGTGATGAACTGATAAATCTCGTCAATGTAGAAGCGATGATAAGCAGCCGTCCACAGGCCACGGAAGCGGCGGGCCAATGCGTCGGCCACGGGCTGCTTCTCCTTGGCGTAGATAAAGGTAGCCAGTGCAATGGCAACCACAGCCACTACGATACTCGTGGCGGCTACGCTCCAATCCAAGTGGATTTCATAAGCATGTCCGTTGGATGAAACAAATTCACCGAAAGGAATGAATCCGCCAACAACCGTCACCAATGCCAAGAACATCAGCGGGAAGGTCATCGACAAGGGACTTTCGTGCGGGGTGTGGTGGGCATGAAGTTCTTTGTTCTCTGTGCCCCAGAAAATACCGAAATACAGACGGAACATATAGAAAGCTGTCATACCGGCAATAACGGTCATGATCCAACCCATAGCCGGGCTAAATTGGAAGCAAGCCGTCAGGATCTCGTCCTTCGAGAAGAAACCGGAGAACGGAGGAATACCGGCAATGGCCAAGCAGGCAATCAGGAACGTGATATGCGTGATGGGCATATATTTGCGCAGGCCACCCATGGCCGACATCTCATTGCTGTGCACGGCATGAATGATGCTACCTGCACCCAAGAAGAGCAGGGCCTTGAACATGGCGTGTGTGAACAAGTGGAACATACCTGCCATATAACCCAAACCGCCCTCGTGCGGGTCAGCGGCGAAGCAAACGCCCAAGGCAACCATCATGAAGCCAATCTGGGAGATAGTTGAGAAGGCAAGTACGCGTTTGATGTCCGTTTGCACGCAAGCAATGCTCGCTGCAAAGAATGCCGTGAAGGCACCCACGTAGGCAACGATATGCAGCGTGGAAGGAGCGTATTCAATGAACAACGGGAACATGCGGGCTACCAAGTAGACACCGGCAACCACCATCGTAGCGGCATGGATCAAGGCGCTGACGGGCGTCGGGCCTTCCATGGCGTCCGGCAACCAGATGTGCAACGGGAACATGGCACTCTTGCCGGCGCCGCCGATGAACATCAGGCCCAGTGCCAGCGGAATCATGGCGGCACCGCCCTTGGCCAGCATCATCGTGTCAGGCTCGAAGGTGTAAGTTCCGGCGAAGTAGCCGTAAATCAGGATACCGATGAGGAAGCCCAAGTCGGCAAAACGTGTTACGATGAATGCCTTCTTGGAAGCGGCGATGGCCGAAGGCTTCGTGTAGTAGAATCCAATCAACAGATAAGAGGAGACGCCCACCAACTCCCAGAACAAGTACATTTGGAAGATGTTGGTAGCCACCACCAATCCTAGCATGGACATGGTGAACAACGAAAGGAAAGCGTAGTAGCGTTGGAAGCCCACTTCGCCTTTCATGTAGCCGAACGAATAGATATGTACCATGAACGACACCGTGCTGATGACGATCAACATCATCACGGAAATCGGGTCGAGCAGGATGCCCATGTCAATGCTCAGTCTGTCCGTGAAGGGCAGCCAAGTGAAGTTGTAAGGCATCAACGTCTCAAACGTGCCGTCCGCCAGGCGGGGGCTGCTGAAGTACATGGCAGCCGTCGTGTAGGAAAGCACCGTCACCGCACCCAGCACCACCGTGCCGATCATACCGGCCGTACGGTGCGACATCCATTTGCCTCCCAGACCAAGGGTCAGGAACGAGAGGAACGGAAGCAGCAGGATAAGAATTGTATATTCCATATTAATGTTTCAGTTATTAGTTTTCACTTCAATTGATATTACCACTTCAACTCCTCCAAGCGGTTCACCTGGATGCTGCGGATGTTACGGTAGATGTTAATCATGATGGCAATCGCTATGGCCGTCTCTGCTGCCGCGATGGCAATGGCAAAGAGGGCGAAGAAATGGCCTTCCAGCATGCCGGGGAACAGGAAACGGTTGAACACTGCGAAGTTGATGTCTGTGGCATTCAGGACCAACTCAATCGAAATAAGCATGTGCAACGTGTTGCGCCGGGTGAAGAACCCGTAAACGCCTGCAAAAAGCATGATAGTCGAGACTATCAGATAATATTCCATATGTACCATAGCTGTGATTATCTTTTACGTGCGATTAACAATCCGCCGATGATGCACGCCAGCAACAGGATGCTGACTGCCTCGAACGGCAACAAATATCCGTATTTGTCGCTGCTCAGCATCAGGGAACCGATTTCCTTGAATCCGGTCTCGGCGTACTCAACATCCACCGGTGCCAGGAATTTGTGCTTCAGCAATACGAACAATACAATGATGCCTCCTGCAAGCGTGGTGCCCAAGGCTGCCCAAAAGCGGCTTTTCTTCAGCTTCTGGAACTTGGCACCTTCACCGCTGGTCAGGAAGATGGAGAATACGTAGAGCACGACGACGCCTCCGGCATAGACCATGATTTGTACGGAACCGAGGAACGTGTATCCCAGCAGGAAATAGAATCCTGCCGTGCCGAACAGTACGAACAGCAAGTAAGTGGCCGCGCGCACAATGCGGTTGGTGGTCACCGTCAGGATGGAAAACACGGCGATGAAGGCCGCGAGGAAGTAGAAAACTACTGTTTCGAGAGTTATTTCCATGTCTATAAGTGCTTATTGCTTATTAGTGATTTCTTTTTTCTTCTCTTCAACGTGGCTGCCCGGGTGGTTCAGCGTCAAGATCAGCTTGGAGCGGTCGTAAACGGCGTGCTCGAAGTTCTGGTCGAACGTGATGGCATTGTGCGGGCAGGCGTTGACGCACAGCTGGCAGAAGATGCACGAGCCGAGGTTGTACTCATACTTGGCCAGTATTTTCTTCTTCTTGCCGTCTTCGGTCGTGATAGTCTCGCTGGTCACCTTGATGGTGCCGTTGGGGCAGGCCATTTGGCACAGGCCGCAGGCAATGCAGTGGTGTTCGTTGTTCTCGTTGTGGGGCATGGTCAATGTCCCACGGAAACGGTCGAACATCTTCAGTTCCTTTCGGTTCTCGGGATATTGTTCCGTCACCTTTTTCGTGAAGAATTCACGCATGGTCGTCTTCAGGCCGATGCACAAGCTGCGCACCCCCTTCACCAAACCATTAAAATAAGTATCTTTTTCTTCCATAATAGTCACAAACTTTGGGGGTTAAAAGTGCAATCCGAGGGTGGCGACCAATGCCATGAGCAGTAGGTTGACCATCGAAATAGGTACTAAGTATTTCCATTCCAGCTTCAGGATCTGGTCGATTCGCAAGCGGGGGAACGTCCAGCGCATCCACATCATCAGGAACACTACGAAGAAGGCCTTCGCGAAGAACCAGATGACACCGGGGATGTAGTCCATCACCATGTTGAAGCCGTCCAGCCCGGGGATGTGCAACGGCATCCAGCCACCCAGGAACACGGTGGCGGCGATGGCCGACACGATGAACAGGTTCAGATACTCGGCCAGGTAGAAGAAGCCGAAGTGCATACCGCTATACTCAGTGTGATAACCGGCGGTCAGTTCACTTTCTGCCTCGGGCAAGTCGAACGGGCCACGGTTACATTCCGCATTGCTGGCAATCAGGTAGATGATGAAAGCGATGATGGCGGGGATGTGTCCCTTGAAGATGAGCCATCCGTCTGCCTGTCCGTTCACAATGCCGGAAATCTGCATCGTGCCGGTCAGGACAACCATCGTCAGGATGCTCAGACCCGCGGAAAGTTCGTAACTGATGATCTGGGCGCCGCTACGCATGGCTCCGATGAGGGAGTACTTGCTGTTCGAGCTCCAACCTGCCAACAGGATACCTACCACGCCGATGCTGGAAGCGGCCATCACGAAGAATATGCCGACGTTGAAGTCCAGCACCTCCATGCCCTTGTTCATGGGCAGGCAGGCAAAGGTCAGGAAAGAAGCCAGCAACACCATGTAAGGTGCCAAGTTATACAGGAATTTGTCTACGGTCTTCGGCGTGAAGATTTCCTTGGTCAGCATCTTCAGCACGTCGCAGATGACTTGGATGGTTCCGTAGGGGCCCACACGCATCGGGCCCAGGCGGCACTGGAAGAAACCGCATATCTTGCGCTCCATGTAAATCAACAGGATGGCAAGGATGGCATACATCAGCACGATGCATACTCCTACTACTACACACTCGATGAAGATGGCCAGGCCCTCGGGCATGACGGATGTCAGCATCTGGTGTATCCAGCTTGATACAATACTAAAATCGAACATCTTTTAACGTATTAATATGATTAAAGTGCTAATGTATTCATTATCTGTCTATGTCGGGGATGATGTAGTCCAACGTGCCGCTGATGGCTATCAGGTCGGCAATCTTGGCGCCTCGGCAAAGCGTGTCCAA